>JBBSFL010000122.1:0-8919 GCA_038238735.1 Fimbriimonadales bacterium
AACATCTTTTGATTTCGCATCGGATATCGCCAAAGTCTTAAGAGCCGTCGCAAGACCCTTCCGACGATACTCCCGCCTAACACCAGTGAGATAGGTCGCCGCGATAGTCGGATCCGCACTTCGAATATCATATTCGCTGATCCCGATTAGCTCCTCGCCATCGAGGGCCACAAATCTGGTATCGCTCTTCCACACCGGGCTGTCCATCCATTTCTTGAACTCGTCAAACGGCTCTTCGACGAACGGAACGGGCATGGGGATGTCTTCGGCTAGATCCATGATCAGCCGCCAGAACGGCCTTTGCCACTCGCTGTTAGAAGCGACGTAGTCCGTCACCGACATCAGGATGAAGCCGTCCGCCCGTGCCTTTTCAACAGAGGGCATAAATGACGAAGCGTCGAACCTCTGAACGTCCAAGAACGACAAGGGATTGCGCTGGGAAAGCGCGTATCCTCGCGCAATGTAGGCGTCTACCGTGGCTTGGCGATTGCTACGAGTAGAACCGATAACGGTCGTCGCGCCAAGCTGCAAAGCATGAGCTTCGACGGCGTCCGCCATTTCGCACCACTCGTCCAGGGCACGCCAGTCCGCCATGAGCGCTTCGATCATAAACAGTTTCCCGTCTGGGATTCTGTCCTCTCTTACGTAGCCCATTGCGCGCGGCTTTCCTTCGCTATCCCGACCCAAGAGTCTGTGCAACACAAGGTCTGACGCCATGGTTGCGTCGTGATTTCGAGCATCTTCCACCGTAATAGGCGTGAAGTCTAAATCGATATTTCGGATGGCAATTCCATCCCGGTAGTCCTGATCGTTTTCGATCAGGTTAATGGACAAATTCATGGCGAGGCCTCCAAAGCAGATAGACAGACGACGACGAGGGGTGCGCCGCTACCTCAACCGAGGCCGCGGAGGCGTGTAGAAGTAAAAGTAGATTTCATAAACTGCACCTCCGAATAGATTGAGAAACACTCTACCGCCACAAAAGGGCATTCGTCAACCCCAGAAGTTGCTCCGAAATGCAGAGCCTCGCGAGACACCAAGGCCCCCCAAACCAAGAAGACGACTACAATCGGAGAGTGACCCTCCGCGAACTGTGGAAAGACGTGCCCGGCCTCCGCGCAGTCGCGCCGCTGAGCTACTCGCATGAGGAGTCGTTCGTTCTCTCGCGCCCTGAAGAATCCCAGCCTGAAGACGCCGAGCTTATCGAATCGACGATCTTCGAAGCCCATTCCAGTGCGAAAGCAGGGGGCACCGGATTCACGCACTTCCTCGACGGAGCCCAAAAGTCGATTCGATGCGGCTACGCCGGCATGGACCCGATCGTGCTCGCCCACACTTCCGCCGCGATCGTCGAGCGTTGCGACCGTCAAATCGTAGCTCCGGAAGAAGACAAATACTCTGCCGCCCTAGAGCTCTTCGCCACTACCTCTGTGCCCTGCCCCCTCGAAATGCCTCTCCACGTCCTTCCGCCGCAGGAGAAAACTACCGGTATCGCTAACGAAGAACGGCTCGCGAAAGAAGTCTCCAACACCCGCGAGGCACGCGAGACGGCCCTTGCCCGGGCATTCCAAGGAGAATGCCTGCTCATGGACGGCGGAATCGGGAAGGCGATCAACGACCGACGGCCGGATGCCTTCCTCGTCGGCATGGTCAAGTCCCACCAGCGCCAATACTTCCAGTCCGAAGCGAGAATCCAGGTCATCCTCGACCTGAAGCCCGGCGAGCGGACTACCGTGTTTCGCCGCACCGGCTCCTATTCTCGTGAGGCCGACGTCGCCAGCTTCTATCTTCGCCTCCGCGAAGATCCCCACCAAGGACCGCTCTTCGGCTTGGTCCGAGTCGAACTCCCGATCAGCGATTCGTTGGTGGCGAGAGCAGACGACATCGCCGCCTGGATTCTCCACGAGCGAGACCCCCTCAGCCTGCCCGACGCCCGATTCGACCGCATGCTTTACCCGATCCGCCTTGTGGAGAAACATCTAAAAGCCCGCCAGCCCAGCGAAGCCGCCATGCGTGCCATCGTCGGCCTCTGAGGAGTTGGCTTTAACCGCCCATTTGTTCGAATTTCGAGTCGCCGTCAATGTAAACGACTACTGTTCGCACCCCAGCAAATTGCCGCAGAGTCCACTGGACGGCGGTCTTGAAACGACTCGGAGACATGTCGCCGGCCCAGCCGTGTGTCCCGATTGACCGAAAATACGCCCGATAGGTCGAGCCCGTGTGCGTTATCCGGACAAGGCCCAGATTCTGGGCATCGGGCGATGCCAACCCGGCCTTCTTCTCCGCAGCCGTCGGACCTTTCAGCAGCGCTTGCAGGGAACCAGCCTCGGGATTCGCCGCATCGCGAGGCCGCATCGCGGCCTTCAGATCGAACGTGTTCGACTGCGGATGGCCCAGACCCGCCAGGTAGAAAAAGTACACCTTCACCATCTTGGGAGCTGAGCGGGCACCGGCAAACCCGGCAAGGAAGCCCATACAGAACAAAAGAAAGAGGCGCATTTTCATGGGTTGATTGTCAGACGCTTTAAGGCAGGGGGTCGGAGCGCTACTATTAAGAGTGCCCACCGAAATCGGACGCGTCATCGGCACCGAGCGCCGACCCAATACCGCCTACACATTCTACTTTTGGACGGAGCCCTCCGCCCCCGTCGGCATCGGCTCGATCGTAAAGGTGGAGAGCGAAGGCTCCACCGTCTTCGGTACGGTCGTGGAAGCCCACGGCTTTAACGACCTCGAAAGCCCGCTCCACGAATTCCTCTCCCTAAGCGGCCAACCCGAACTCGAGCCTCCGACGTTGAGACCCGAAATGAGGGTCTTCCAGGGCGCAGTCCTTAGAAGGGAACCGGAGGAGCCGGTCGGCGCCGTCCCGATCGGCAGGGTTTTCCTCGCAGAAGAAGCCGACGTCCAAAAGGCGCTCCGATGCGATGCCTACCGCGACGAATGCGGCATACCCTGCGGGGTATTCGGCCCCAAGGATTCGCCCGTGCCGGTCTACCTGCACAGCCGCTTCCTCCTTGGGTCGGAAGCCGGCCACCTGAACATGACGGGCACTTCGGGCTTGGCTGCCAAGACGAGCTACATCCTATTTCTACTCAAGTCGATCTTTAAGCACTACACGGACGAGCCCGGGCACACCGGGACCCAGGGAGTAGCCGCTCTGCTTTTCAACACCAAGGGAGGGGACCTGCTCTACCTAGACCGGGAACCCGGCGAAGCGGCTTTCGCGACCCAACTCACCGACGAACAACGAAGGGTCTACGACCTCTGCGGAATCGAACCCAACCCATTCCCCGACGTCCGATACTTCGCTCCGTACGCCAAAGACTTCGCGAACTTGAACACCCTAAGAAGGAACGACGAGCTTGAGAAGGACAACCCCACTCTCCCGTTCACGTTCGGCCTCCGAAGCGTCATCCGACATGCGGAAGTGCTCCTTAACCGAGACGATCTGGATGCCAAGGCGGACGCGTATCTCGAGTACATGAACGACCGCTACGTCGAGGACAAGCACCAGGTTGGCCGGCAAGGAGATTCCTATCAAGCAAGCACTCTCGACGAGTTGCTCGCGATTGTAGACAAGCAGATGGCATGGTGCGAGCAAAATGGGAAGAGCGACCACGAATCCCACAGCATCTTCACTATCCGCAAGATGAAGAATCGCCTCAAGGGGCTCGGCGGCAGATTCGGCGGTCTGATCGCCGAACGTGGCTTGCCCACGGGGCCGTTTGATGAAAATCTCCAGCCAAACGTGGTTTACGTTATCGACATTGCAGGCCTTGACTCCGAGTCACAAGACCTCGTCTTCGCCGCCTTCGTCACCGAACTTCGCGAGCGGATGGAAGCTCAAAACCTTGGCGTCAGCAAGCTCGTCGTGATGGTCGATGAGCTCAACAAATACGCTCCAACTGGCGGTCGCGAGACCTATGTGCTCAAGTCCCTCAAGGACATCGCCGCTCGGGGCCGCTACCTCGGCCTCACCCTGTTTGGAGCCCAGCAATTCCGGTCCCGAGTGGATAAGGAGGTCGTCGGCAACGCGGCCACTCACGCCTTCGGACACGTCGAAGCCGAGGAACTCGCCCAACCCGGCTACTCCTATTTCTCCCCTGCGATGCGCGAGAAACTAGGCTCGCTGCCGCCCGGGGAGATTTTGATTAAACATCCCCACTTCGCGCAACCGGTCTTCCTGCGATTCCCGCCGCCGCCAGTGCTTAAAGGCTCCGATGGCATGCGCCGCTACCCCCAACGCCCCGAAGAGGCGCTCGATGACATACTGCTCCGAGAGCTAAAGCGATTCACTACCCCGTTTAACGTTCTGCGCGACAAACTTGAAAACGTCTCCCCGGAGCCAAGAGAAAGGCGAAAGCTCCTTCGAGAGCTCAAGGGCCTCCCCTCGGATTCCGATCCAACTCGGGCCTTTATGGGCGTAAAAGCCGTGGTCACCGCACCAATCCGAGAACCCCGCCCCTTCGTGGGACAAGGCGAAGAAGAGGATCCCTTCGAGTTAAAGATCTAAATTTAGGAGTCGCCCAGTTGGCGAGGGCCTTCCCAAAACTTAGGCCGTGTACGTCAACTCCCGTCGCTCCCGCCGATACAGGTCACCCTCGACCGGCACAAACGCGTGGCAAGCCGTCATCTCGCCGCCGTAAACGTGGATCGTCACAGCTGGCGCGACATCTGCATTCTCCAACGTATGGTGATCGTAGGGCGGAATCAACGCCCCGGCCTCGCCCTGACCCGCATAAACCACCTTGGCTGGCTGAAACTTGTGAAGGCCGTGTTTCTCACCGAACGACGAGTAGCTGGTCACCTTGATCCGACCCCGGTAAACGCACTCCACACACCACATGTTGTCGTGATCGTGCAGGGCAGTTCCCTGGCCGTTGTCCCAAACCATTACCAAGACCGAATACCGTCCGGCGGGGTCGAGATGGAGGAGCCGGCGAGCATATTTGCCCGGAGCAGGTTCAAGAAACTCGGCCCCGATGAAGTCCTCTTGGGAAAGAACCACCTTCTCGAGCGCCTCCTTCACGGTTTGGCAGCAGCCGTTTCCGGGCATCCGATCGACGGCGTCGTCGATCAAAGCGATCAATTCTTGAACTTTGGGCGTGGTCTGCATGGCGTCACCGGAGACAACTCATTGTATCGCGGCGAGTCGAATTTGAACGGGGGCCGGGGCGAATAAGTGAATAAGTGAATAAGTGAATAAGCCAACCGGACCCGGAGAGCCGAACTCGTTTCGGGTGTGTTTCTCCAAGCAAGCCATTCCCCCGTTATCAAGCTCTTTTCCTTCCCTTCGTCGCCTATTCACCTATTCGCTCGTTTACGCCGCCCGCCGCCAAGGCCTTCCCCATCGCCCGATGCGGAATCGTCACTTCCTCGAACTCCTCCCCTTCGAGTTCGTAGCCTAGACGCAAGTAGAAGGGCACGGCGTTATCGCGGGCGTGGAGAACCATCCTCGCAAAGCCGCGCTCGCGAGCGATGCGCTCGCTAAACAAAACTAGTTGCCTGCCAATACCTCTGCCTTGAAAGTCCGGCTCCACGGCGACCTGGCGCATTTTGATCTCATCTCGGTGCGGCGTTAGGACCAGAGTCGCCACGAGAAAATCGCCCTCGAAACAGCCCAGGTGTATATCCTCAGCCTCTTCAGCGATCTGCTCCGCCGTGAAGTCCAGCCCCAGCGGCCAACGCAGAACTCGTCTCCGGAGGTCGAGTTCCAAGCCGTAGTCCTGACTGCCCACCACGATTTCACGAAGCACGGACCCAGTTTGCCCTAGGTCCGTGCTGCCACCAAATCGCTAGTTGTCGCTAGCGGGCTCGCCCGTTGAGAAGGTGTCGAAGATAGAGGTCGCTGACGGGGCGGACCGGATATCCGTTGCCTAGGAGCCGGCTCAGCTTGGCTCGAGCTTCCGCAGGGCTGTCGCCCGTGTTCTGCTCGTACCGATGCCAGAACTGCTGCCACCAGTCCGCAGGCTGGACTTTTAGGCCGACGTATTCGGTGGCGCGGCCCGTTTCGCCTTCCGTGACGAGCGACCCCACAAAGTCGCTCTGGGCGTAGACGTCCTCGATCTCATCGTGGATCTGCTTCATGTCCTCCGCGTTCACGATGCCGTTTGAAGTTGCTTTGTAGAACTGCACGGTGACGCGGACGGGAAGGTTCGGATCTCGCTCGATGTTCAGGCTATCGATCTCGGTGAACGGACCTTCGAGGTCGCCGTGGCCGATGACCGCGTTCTCGACATCGCTGCGCCCAGAGCTCTTCATCATGCCTCCGGCCCCAGCCGACGGAGCCGGCATTGCGTCGGAGTCTTGGAAGCGCATTGGGTGATGCTGCTTCAGAGGAACTTGGATGAGGAGCACCATGTTCATGCCGCTCACCTGGTTCGGATTCGTGGTGCCGGTGCTGCCTTGAAAGTCGCTGTAGCGCTGGCCGGTAAACGACGCGCGCATCCCGTTTTGGTTGTGGAACAGGCGCTGACCCCAGGCGTTTCCGGACGAGAATGCGTCGCGCTTGTTGTCGATGATCGTAGTGCTGGCACCCTCGCGGGTGGCGAGGATGGTGAGCACGGCGGGGTCGCCCGACATCGACTGGTAGTTCATGATCACCGGATTGAAGGTGGCGAGCCCCTGCTTCGGCACGGGTAGGAAGCAGGCTTGGGCGCTCACCAAAACTTTCGAGTCTCGCGGGGCGAGCAGTGACCGGTGGTTGCCTCGCCAGGAGCCTGGGTTTGAGAGAAACTCGGTCGGATCCTTGAGGAAGTCGTAGAGCGAGACTCGCTGTAGGCTACGCGATCCCTTGAGTTGGTTGCCTACGAGCATCGTGAACTCTTCAGGGTCGATATCGCAGGTTTTGTCGCTGAAGTTAGGGAAGCGGATGACGGGCATCGCTGTGACTTCGAAGCCGCGCGTTCGCGGGTCTTCGAGTCCCACCTGGATCGTCATGTCGCTGATGTTCGAACCTACGGAACTGCCTTTGTAGCGGCCGGTGTCTTCCCAGGTCAGGTTAAGGATGTCAAGGCCGTATCTGGCGGCAAGCTGCCGCGCCCGCGCATTGCCAACCATCGTGGCGGTCTGGCGGATGGCGGAAGCGTATTCGGCTCGGGCGGCGGCATTGCGAGATTCTTTGCGCCGCAGTGCAACGCTTGCGTCTTGGCCAAGGCAGATGGTGGCCAGGGCGGCGACGACGAGAGTGGGGGTCGGCTTCATAGTTGAGGATTCCTCTTGCTAGCTGAACGTTTGTGTCGTTGCCGCGTTACAGGGTTCAATTGTCTTGAACAGTTGCAGCAGCGCTAACCCTGGGCGTGTCCTCGAGGAATAGAGCCTTTCCGGTCCCGCCCCTTGAAGGAGGGGTGAAGTTTGCATGATCCCGGAGTTCCAAGTAGGGAGAAGGAGCCGCCCCACCCCAGCCCTTCCCTCAAGGGAGGGGAGCCCGGTCCCGGTATCCTGAGCCTATATGTGCGGGATTGCGGGATATGTTGGGCCGAAGAATGCGGTCGATATTGTTTTCGACCAGTTGAAGCGGCTTGAATATCGTGGGTACGACTCCGCGGGCATAGCGATCGTTCATGCGGATGAGATCGAAGTGCTCAAGCGAGCGGGCAAGCTCTCCAATTTGGAAGGCCTTTTGAGCGAGCACGAGCATGCGGACGCCCATTTAGCGATCGCCCACTCCAGGTGGGCGACTCACGGCGGACCGACCGATGAGAACGCGCATCCGCACTTCGACCAATACGAACAGATCGCGGTCATCCACAACGGGATCATCGAGAACTACCTTGAGCTACGCGAGGAACTGGCCGCGAAAGGGCACAAATTTCGCTCCCAAACTGATACCGAAGTCGCCGCCCACGTGATCGGTGAGGCCTACGCGGAGGGGCAGCCTCTCGAAGAGGCGGTTCGGCTGGGCTGCAAGCGGCTCCGGGGAGCCTACGCGATGGTGGTGGTCAGCCGACGCGAGCCGGATCGCATCGTGTGCGCCCGCAACGCGAGCCCCCTTGTGCTCGGCATGGGAGTCGGGGAGAACTTGCTTGCGAGCGACATTCCGGCCCTGCTGCCGTACACCCGGGACGTAATCATTCTCGAAGAAAACACCTTCGCTCTCCTGACCCGCGATGAGATCAAGATCATCGACCAAGACGGCCGCGAGCTTCCGAAAAAGGTCGAGGTGATCGAGTGGGACGTGGCGGCGGCGGAGCGGGGCGGCTACGAGCACTTCTTACTTAAAGAGATCCACGAGCAACCCGACGTGCTCCGCCAGTGCTTGGCGGGACGCATCGACGAACACGACCGCATCCGGTTCGACTCGATCTTCTCGGAGCACGTGTGGAACGAGATCGACCGGGTGAATATCATCGCCTGCGGCACCGCATTTCACGCCGGGCTGATGGGGAAGCACCTATTCGAGAAGCTGCTGCGACTGCCGACTGACGTTTACTATTCAAGCGAATTCCGCTACGGCGACCCTGTTCTATCACCTCGCTCGCTGGCGATCTTCGTGTCGCAATCGGGTGAGACGGCGGACACGTTGGCGGCGCTGCGCTTGTGCAAGCAGCGTCGGATTCGAACCCTTGGGATCGTGAACGTGATAGGCTCCTCGATCGCCCGCGAATGCGATCGCACGATCTTCACCCAGGCCGGGCCGGAGATTTCTGTGGCCTCCACTAAGGCCTACACGGCTCAGGTCACGGTTCTGACGTTGCTCGCGCTCTACATCGCGCAGGTTCAAGAGGCCCCAGGCATCCGCACCGACGCGTGGGTTGAGGAACTGATCCGGCTTAGCGACAAGGCCAAAATCGCCCTCGAGCAGGAGCCCGAGATCATGAAGATGGCGGAAAAGATCAAGGACACGCCACTCTGCTTCTTCCTCGGCCGAGGAGCCGACGCTTACGTCGCCCTGGAGGGTGCGTTGAAGTTGAAGGAGAT
>JBBSFL010000123.1:0-8888 GCA_038238735.1 Fimbriimonadales bacterium
CCTAATCTCAGAAATAAGGGGCTGGCCCTGGTTCAAAAGAGAAGCAAAAAGCGAAATTCCGAAAAGTTGGTCAGAAACTCAGAAATTCAGAAACAAGCGTCGGACAACCGTAAGGCAATTGGGTGAAAATTGTCAGGCGACCTGGCTAGCCAGGTTCGTGGCCCGTGCCCGTGGCCCGGTCTGGGGCTGACGGTCAGATCCTCCGACTGCGGGGCTTCTCCCTCCTTCGCTCAGGATGATAACCTTGGTAGTCCACCGTGCCGTGGCGAGAGGGAAGCAACGTGGCGTAGCACGCCAATCGTTACTCCTCCTTGATCCACGACCTACTACCCGTGGCCTAGTCGCGTAGTACCAGTTCATGACGGTTCGCGTGGTTCACGATTTCACTTGCCCGTGGTGCTGGGTTGGGCTGTTTCAGGCTCAGCGCCTGCAGAAGGAGTTCGGCGTCGACATCGAGTGGGTCGGCGCGGAGCTATGGCCCGAGGAGCTTGGCTGGCCGGCGCCCAGGATTCCGGAACCGGAGCCTGAGAACAAGCCGGCCCTCAAGAGTCGGTTTGAGTTTCTCAAGTTCATCGAAGGCATCGAGGTGCCGAAGATCGAGCGGCCCAAGTGGATGCGGATTCATAAGGCGAACCTCGCCGTGGAGTTGGCGAAGCACCATGGCGTGGCGGATGCGATGGTCGAGGCGCTCTACCGGGCCTACTGGGAGCGGGGAGAGGCGATTGGCGAGTTCGAAGTGATCGAAGGGATCGCGGCTTCGATTCTTCCTTCGGATGCCAACATTTCCGCCGCTATCGAGAGCGAAGAAGGCGCGGCGAACATCCTCCACTTCGACGATCCGGCCCACGAGGCTGGCGTTTACAACGTGCCGACGTTTTTCATCGGCCAAGAGCGGCTGGCCGAGCAACCTTACGGTGAGTTGAGTGCAGCGGTGGAGCGAGCGAGGCAGAGTCAACTGGATTGACCTAACCCTCCGCCCCTCCATTCGCTTCACAATAAGCAAGTGCTTTACGCTGATCTGGAATTTCCTCCACCCGCGCCAGATCGGCCGTATCTCTACGCGAACATGGTGAGCACGATCGATGGCAAGACCATATTCGGGGAGCGGGATGAGAGCGTCGTTGGTTTGGGGTCGAGCGCAGATCAGGAGGTCATGGACCGGTTGGAGCGGCGGGCCGACGCGATTCTCCTTGGGGCGGGCAGCATTCGGGCCAATCCCTTGAGCTGGAATCCGCACTGCGAAACCCGGGTGGCGGTATCCGAGTCGGGCAATATGCCTTGGGAATCAAAGTTCTTCACGGGCGGGCGCGCGTATGTGGCGAGTTCGATGAAGGCGCGCTACGCGTTGCCGCTGGGCGTTGGCCGACTGGCTTTTGGCCGAGAAACCCTGGACTGGCGGGAGCTGTTGGCTCATCTTCGGAAGGATCTCAAGGTCCAGAATCTGCACGTCTTGGGGGGCAGCGAACTGAACGCGCAGCTCCTTCGGGAAGACTTGCTGGATGAGCTGTTTCTCACCGTTGCGCCCAAGGTCAAGCTAGGAAGAGACCTGCCGACCTACGCTGGCGGGGAGCCGCTTTCCAAGCAAGATGTTAAGCAGTTCGAGCTTGTCGAGAGCCACGTGGTCGCGGACGAGGTATTTCTGCGATACCGGAGGCGGACATAACCGCCCGCATCCCAGGCGGCCTGAGCCGTCCCCTATCCCCTGCCACCTACCTTCTCCGCAACGCGGGCAAGACGGTGCCGCTGGTCGGCGTCATTGTTCTGGCGGTGTTGCTCATAACGGGCATCGTGTCGCTTTTGAACTCGATTCCGCTCTCGATTCGGACGATCTACTCGTACAGCCAGGAGGGCTTGGGGATCACCCCTCGCGGGGACACTAATCTCACACCGAAGATCGTGGAGGAGGTTCGGCGTGATGCGCCGGTTCCGCTGGAGAGGGTGATGGTCTGTCGGGCGAGCAGCTCCGTGATTCGAAGCATCGTGGGGAAATGGCCGTTTATCGTCCTTGGCCTCACCCAAGAGGACATGCGCTTCTATCTGGCGCGGCAGCACACCACTTCGATCATCGGTCGATTGCCTGCGCCGGGCGCGGCGGAAGCGCTAATCAGCGAGCCGATCTCGCGGAACCTCAACTTGCGAATCGGCAGCACCCTGCTTGGGCCGAAGAACTCGGACAACTACTCGCCTCATGAGGTCAAGGTCGTAGGGATCGCTCAGACGGATCGGTGGATCATGATCGATCCGATCGAATACCAGCGAGCAAACCATTTTCCGCCGGTCGACTTCGCAATGATCTTCGCCCGGAATCGCGAAGACGAAGTTAAGCTGGATTTTTGGGCGGACAAGCGATTTCGAGGTCGGCGAGCTCAGGTTTTCGCCTATCACCTTCTGGAGAAGGATACGAACCAGAACTTCGCGACGCTTTACCAAATTCTGAACGTGGTCATCGCTACGCTGGTTTTGGTGATTACACTGATGATGGGGCTGCTGATCAACATTTATCAGTCGCAGCGGCTCGTCGAGTTTGGATTGCTCCAGGCCATCGGACACTCTCGGCGGAAGCTGATTTACCGCGTAATCGCGGAGAGCGCATTGTTCGTCACCTCGGGATGGCTGCTGGGGATACTGAGCGCTTATTTGCTTCTACTACTAGTAAAGCACCAGCTGATGGACCCCAACGCGTGGGCTTTGAACACTCTGGATACAAAAGCGCTTGTGTACACGGTGCCCGCCCCGCTCGCGATTTTCGGAGTGGCGATCTTGACCGTGTTTCTTCGGTTTCGCAAGTTCGATCCAGTCGGTGTGGTCGAGCGGAGGCTGGTTTGATCGAGTGTTGCGACGCCTCGCTCGTGTACACGGACCATGGCCGGGACGTGTTTGCCTGCCGGAACGTTTCGGTTCAGGTGGCTGACGGAGAGTTTCTTGGCATCCTTGGGCCTTCTGGGTCGGGGAAATCTTCACTCCTGTATCTGCTAAGCGGACTGAAACAGCCGACCTCTGGTTCGATTTTGTATCGGGATCGAAATCTGGCGCAGATGAACGACGAGGCCCGGAGCGAGATGCGCTTGCGCGAGTTTGGGTTTGTCTTTCAGCAGGCTTTCCTCCTGGGCTATCTGAGTGCATTTGAGAACGTATGCGTCGCGTTTCCTGGGGCGGCTCCCAGAGAGCATGCGATCGATCTCTTGGATCGACTGGGACTGGATGGCAAGCTGCACCGGAAGCCGCACGAGCTGAGCGGTGGCGAGCGGCAGAGAGTGTGCGTGGCGCGGGCGCTGTACGGCTCGCCAAAGGCGATCTTCGCGGATGAGCCGACGGCTTCGCTCGACCACGCGAACGGGCAGAGCGTCGTACATCTCTTGAACGAGCATCGGGGCGAGGGCTCCTTGATCATGGTGACCCACGATGAGACCATGCTGGAGAAGGCAGATCGGATCGTGAGGTTGGTGGATGGGAAGATCGCCTGAGTTTCGAATTCGCAATTTGGAATTTGGAATCTAGGTGTTGGGCCGGAGTCAAGCTGATGCCCGCTGGTCGCCGATCCCAGCCCACCTCAAATTCCAATTCCCAAGGTGCCCGTGCCGGAACGCCTGCCCCAACTCGGCGTCAATAAGAGGGGTCGGACGGCTCCCTGAGCGCTTTCGTTGACACTCCAGGTTCATGGAGGTATCATCTGAACCCTGCGTCACGGGGACCGTGGCGGCTTCGGGCTGGTCGGCAGCCCACAGGAGAGATCCAACGTCGTTATGAAAGATTCAATCGGGACCAAAAATGGAGTGCGAAGGCTAGCCTTCGTGGCTTCCGGTACCGACTCTTATTTCGACGCTTTCCGCTCGTCGGGTTTCTCGCGCAAGGGCATAAAGCTTGCGTCTGCGCACGGTGCACTGTGAGGTCTATGTGATTGGCAAACCCCTACATCCTTGTTAGCTCCGCCGTTATGGCGGTCATCGCGGTTCCGTCCGTCGATCGATGGGCTTGGCTCCGCCGTATTTTCGGCCGCAAGCCCCTCATAGCGAGCGCTCCAGTTCTCTCGCGTGAGGACGGTTGGACCTTTATTCGAAGCGACGACGCTCGAATGTTCAACGAGTGGTTGGGCCGGGATGAGACTGGGATGCCGATCGAACCGAACGAAGAGCCCTCTCTGGGTTCGCATCTCCTTATCGAGCTTTACGGCTGCGAAAGCGAAAGGCTGAAGCAGGAAGCAGGGGTCGGTGAAGCGATGATGGAGGCGGCCCGAGTGAGCGAGGCCACCATCGTGGCGAAATCGTTCCACGAGTTCGAACCTTATGGCGTCAGCGGCGCGGTGATTATTCAGGAATCGCACTACACGATCCACACTTGGCCGGAGCATGGGTACGCAGCGGTTGACCTGTTCTATTGCGGCGGGACGATCAAGGTCCATCTGGCAGTCGAAGTTCTGCAGGAGCGCTTCAAGCCCAGCCGAATCAAGTTTCTCGTCGTGAGGCGTGGCTTGAAGAGCGAAGTCGAGCGGGCGTAGTTTTTTGAATTACGTCTGAGCGGCCTCCGCGGCGGTTCCTGACATGAGCCAATCGTTCCTAGATTTTCCCATCCGAGGCGACAAGCTCTCGATGCGTGCCTCGGTGCTTCGGCAGGTGCATCACCGCCAGACTGAGTTTCAAACGATCGACATCATCGATACGGACGCCTTCGGGCGGGCTCTGCTTTTGGATGGGCACATACAGCTTACGGAGTTGGATGAGCATGCTTACCACGAGTCGCTCGTGCAGATTCCGTTGCTGTCCCTTGAGGGTCCGAAGCGGGCGCTGGTGATCGGAGGCGGGGACGGCGGAGTTCTTCGGGAGCTGGTACGGCATGCGGGGTTGGAGCGGATCGACATGGTCGAGATCGACGCGGGCGTCGTCGAGGCCTGTTGGGAGCATATGCCCAGCTTGAGCGCGGGCGCCTTCAACGATCCGCGGGTTTCTCTGCATATCGAGGATGCCTTTGCCTTCGTGAAGCGGGTTTCCGAGCCCTATGATCTAATCGTCGCTGACTCGACCGACACCTACGAGGGCGAGGATGGGAATTTGAGTGAGATGCTCTTCACGGGAGAGTTCTATGGCGACTGCGCTCGGGCGCTGTCGCCGAGTGGATTCCTGGTCACCCAGGCGGACAATTTGGTTTTCTGTCCTTACTCGTTGGAGAGCATTTTGAAAATGTTCTCGACCGTGTTTCCTCAGGTTGGAAGCTACCAAGCCCTCGTGCCTTCCTTCGGGGGCTTTTCGGGGTTCGCTTGGGCGAGCCACGGGCCGGTGTTGACGCCCAACCTCGACCGCGCGTCGGGACTGGGTCTACGTTATTTGAACGAGGCAACCCTCGCGCTGGCTTTCTCGCCCCTGTCTTTTCTGATTAATTACAGAGCGGGAGGGTATGGCTTATGGGAGCGGGAGGCCGAAGGCGGCTAGAGACTTTCTTAGCTTCTCGATTCGACCGGGCGAGTTCAGCTCGACGCTGAAGGGACGGCCGCGGGTGTCGATGATGAGGCCCACGGTGCCTTCGATCAGGTTCGTCGTCTGGTCGCGGTTGCCCTTGCTCGTGTCGAAGCGGCGGACCGTGACGGGCTTGCCGGCGCCCGCTCCGACATCAAAGCCGCGGGAGGGCTCGACGGTGATCGTGTCGCCTTGAGAAATCGTGTACGGGATCACGCGAACCTTGCCGAAGGGAACGCTCACGTCGATGCCCGAACCCGTGATGCGGACGCAGGGCTCGCCCTCTTTTGCCGTTCCCACGGGGGCCACGCAGGTTCCGATCTTAACGATGCAGTCGCGTTCGAAGACCTCGCGCGCGGCTTCGTAGAGGTGCTGCGAGAGGACGCCGAGGTGGGGCATCATGAAGATTGAGTCCACAGTGAGCATCGTGATGCCCTCCGGCTGGTAGGCGTCCATCATCATGAGCGCCGACTGGGCCCGCTTGGGGGCGTGCGAAAGAACGCCGCCGGAGCCGATGATCATATCGAGCTCCATCATCTTGACGAGTGTCTGGCCGCTGGCCGCCTGGTCGAAGATCTGGCCCACGTCGCGCTGTTGCTGCATACCCGTAAGGTCTCGGGCGAGCGATTTGTGGTGGAGGAAGGCGAGTCGCAGGGCTTCGCGGGCCACGGCGTGTTCGATAAGCAGGTCTTCGTAGGTCTGCGGAATCGTCGTGGGCCGGATCATCTTGTTCCGGAGGCGATTTCGGACCTCGGCAGGATCGATCTCGAAGGGGAGCCAGCGGGCGATGTTCTCGATGCCCGTCTCTTTGAGGACGTTGCAGATCGAGTAGCTCATGCCGAGATTGGCGCTGACCGTGCGGTTGTAGATGCGCTCGTTGCTCGTGTTCTTGAAGACCGAGAAGACGTCAGTTGTGGCTCCGCCGATGTCCACTCCGAGTACGTTGATGCCTTCGTTTTCGGCGTACTCCTTCAGGAGCTTGCCAACCGCGTTCGGGGTCGCCATGACCTCCTCGCTGGTCCACTCCAGTAACTTGGAATAGCCGGGAGCTTGCTGCATGACGTGCTCCAGGAACATCTCGTGGATCTCGTCTCTGGCCGGGCCGAGGTTCTCTCGATCGAGGGTGGGACGGAGGTTGTCGACGATCTGGAGGGCAATATCTTCGCCGAGGACCGCGCGGACCTTCTCGCGAGCCTGGGTGTTGCCAGCGAAGATAACGGGCAGCTTCATGTCGCCGAAGCGCGGCTTGGGATCGGCACGACGTACGATCTCCGCCATCTCCGTGAGAAGATCGACGTTGCCCCCATCGGTTCCGCCGGACATGAGGATGATGTCGGGCCTGAGTTGCCGGAGCCTTTCGACCTTTTGATAGTCACGGCGTCCGTCGTCGACGGCGAGCGTGTCCATCAGGATCGCGCCCGCGCCCAGCGCTGCGCGCTCGGCGGATTCGGCGGACATCGCCTTCACCACGCCGGCGACCATCATCTGAAGTCCCCCTCCCGCGCTGGAGGTGGAAACATAGAGGTCAGCTGCGTCGAGGTCACCGGTTCGCGACGAGCCCGAGGCCGCGCCTTGCTTCTGAAGGCGCTTCACCTTGCCGTCTTCGATCAGCGAACGCCGGCCCTTGATGTAGCCCTCAGGCACCGTCTCCTCAGTGATTTCCTCAAGCTCCGTAACCGAGTTGACCACGCCCATGGTCACGTCCTCGAACGGCTTCTCGACGGTCGTGGGGGCTTCGCCGCGCGCGACAAGGCGGTATTCGCCTTTGTCGTTTTTCTCGATGAGAATCGCTTTCGTGGTCGTCGACCCGCAATCGGTCGCGACGATGCGGCGGATGTCGTTGGGCATAGAAGTCTATTATGACGCCCGCTATCGCCTGAAGAGCCAGCGCAGTGAGTCGGCGAGGATGGCGCGGCCGTGCTTATCGGAGTGGAAGCCATTGCCGAAGGCCCACCGAACGTCGTACTTCCCAAACTCCAACGCCTTGACCATCTGGTGGTTGCAAAGGGGCCAGTTGCCGTGGACGTTGTCGAGATCGTTTTCGCCATCTTGGAGAAAGACATGGATTGGCTTGGGTGGGGACTTGCGGATGAGGGACGGATAATTGTGCCCACCTTCGATCAGCGTGGGACCAGAGGCGATGTCGGCGAAGCTGCCGATCCAGGTCAAGACCAAGCCGAATTTGTCTGGCCGCTGCCAGGCGCAGGTGAATGAGCATATGCCGCCGGAGCTCAATCCCGCCACGCAACGGCGCATTGGGTCTGCGGTGATCTTGTACTTCGCCTCGACGGGCGGCAATAGCTCTTCCAAAAGGAACCTGACGTAGCTGTCGTTCAGACTGTCGTATTCGCGGGATCGGTCGGACTTTCCATCCGGGAAGGTGCCCGGCGTTACGAAGACGACGACGGTCTGGAGCAACTCGCCCTTGCCGCAGAGGTTGTCGAAGTAGGCCGGGTCGTAATTGTGAGCCCATTGCCCATCCTGGATGACGACCAGATTTGATTCCTTGGCGGGGTCGAGGCCGGGCGAGGTGTAGATCCACCAATCGTGCTTAGTGCCACCGAAGATCGCGCTCGTCAGGGGAGGCTGCTGGGTGAGAATTCCTTTCTTGGGCGCAGGTTTGGATTCCGGCGGAGAGGTGTAGACCTCGAGCTCGCGCAGACCGCCGACCGGCTTGCCGTCGACGAAGTACTGCCACCGCATCGCGTCTCCCTCTCCGATCGTCTTCGCGCCAACGAAGAGACCGTTCTTGCCGGCGGGCGTCAGTTTCAGCTCGAACTCGCCTGGCTTAGCGGAGTGAGCCGAGAAGAATCCGCCAACCGACCGTACTCGCACGTCGGACTTAGGCGTCGTCTGGATCGCCCAGGCGACCGAAAGGTCTTCGAACTTCGGATCTGCACCCGTTTTCAGCCGGTCCGGCCCGCCAAACCAGTCGGCGAGAACGTGTTCCGCGGCGTCCAGCGAGTGGCGATCCTTGATCTCGCGCACCAGAGCACTCGGGGTCCAGTCGGGGCGTTCCATAGTCGTCGTCGCAAGAGCCAGCAGGGCGATGAACATGCTATTGCGATTGTGTCCGAAGAACCGTTCTTCCTGCGGACGGCTCTTAATGCAGGACCGCCTTAACAATCCCATAATGCGCCTTCGCTAACTTCTCACCATGATCGCCGCCCTCGTATTCGCGCTCGCCGCACAAGACAGTCTCCGCGATTCCTTTGTCGTGGTCGGCTGTAATCGTATGGGGGAGAAGCCTTGGCTGAAGCAGAAGGACGAGAATCCGTCCAGCGCCAACTTGCCCCAACTTCACCAGACGCTCAAGGACGTCGCCGGCCTCACCCAGACGCCGTGGGCGTTTTTCTTCGCCGGAGATATGGTCATGAACATGGCCCACGACGATGGCGAGACGCTGAAAGGCCAGCTCGATGGCTGGAGCAAGGAGATTCG
>JBBSFL010000124.1:0-8849 GCA_038238735.1 Fimbriimonadales bacterium
CAAATCTTGACTGGCCGAACGGGCGCCGAATCGAGATAGAGAGCGGCGAACTCGAGAACTTCTTCTTCCGTAACACCGGAATCGCTACAAACGAAGCGGAAAAATGTTGCGAATTGAGGTCTCGCAGTTTTCAGTTCCGTCCAGAAAAGGTCACCGTGCAGACCTTTCAGACCCATCATTTCGGTGTTGATCCCATGCATCGCCGTGGGACCCTCGTATGTGTAAACCGCGATCGAGGGGTGGCCGCCTTTTTCGGCCGTGACCACCGAGACCTCGACGTCGCCTCGAAGCTTCGTCTGAAGGTGAGTAACGTGGGGGTTCGAGACCTTCCACTCTTGGGCGGCAAAGCAGGCGAGAGGATTATGGAACGAATCACGCTCGTGGCTGGAGATTACGACGACATCGAAGGAGTGGCGTCCGTTCGTCAGTACCCTCGAAACGATGCCCATGGGCTTGAGCTCCAAGTAGGTCGTCTCGTCCATTTTGTACGACTGCTGCGGATTGTCGGCACTCCCGACCATTTGGTAGTCGCCCACGTGCGAGGGATAGGTCTGCTCAAGCCACTTCTCATCGTGTGGGGTGATGTTCGCGCGGCCGAGGAGCAGCACGGCCAGGCCGAACAAGGCAAGAAAAATGGCAAGACCTTGAGCGCGCCGAATCATGATTTGAACCCCAGCATTCGAGTGATGTACTTGAGAAGGATGAAGCAGACCACCAGCGAAATATATCCGCCATAGTCATGGAATTGATGCCCCGCCTCGGGGCCGAATGAGTTGCCAACGACTCCGATCATCGCGATCCGGAAACCGTTGATGAAGAGCGTGAAAGGAAGCACGATGGCAACGAGGGCCAAGTTTTGCCAGATCTTGCCGTTGCCGATGAGGATGAAGAACATTGTGAAGGCGGCCAACGCCAAGGTCAGTTTCGCGCCGCTACATGGGGCGGCAACGTTGAGCGTGTAGTTGTTCAACTGAATGACGGTCGGGTCGAGTTGCACGGGCTGCATTCCGCCGATTTGAAGCATCTTCATCGCCATGTTGGTCGATAGCTGCTGCATCGGCTGCGTGAAGTGGTCGACCATCTGGGTCCAGAGGGGCAGCCCGAAGGAAAGGTAGAGCACGGCGGGCGCGGTCCCCAGCATCCAGCGGCCGCCGGCGACTATCCAGACGCAGAGCATCGCGGCGAAGATGAAGAGGATAGAAATCTCGAACTTCATCGAGCTCATCGTCGCCACGAACCCAAGATAGAGGAGAGGAAGCAAGAAGACCAGCGGGAGCAGGTTTCCCTTCACCGGAATGTTCTTGACCTTGTCCCAGCGCATCCAGACGATGTAGCCGGCCATCAAAGGGATAAGGGGGCCGTGGCTGTAAAGGGTATCCGGGCCGAACCAGGTGTCCGGCAGAATACGCATCAGACCGGAAAACGCGAACAGGAGGGCAAGGCCCACCATCGAGGACGCGATGAAAACGGGGTTTTTGCGCAGGGCAACCCAGTCGATCTTGGGCTGGTCGTCCTCGGGCACGGGGGCCCTGTCGACAGGTTTTTTAAGGTCGAGGTCAGCCTCGATCGTCGAACTTCTCAGCATTGAATAAAATCCATCCCCATTATGGCGCTTGGCTCACAAGCCGGGGAGCGCACCCGAAGGAACCCGCACAATCCGGGCCATTCCTCTATCGAACGTCAAACTCCGGAGCGGCGTTCCGTTTTGAGGATCATGCGGCAAGAAGTTGAGACTGAGTCGCCGTTTCGAGGTCGACGCAGAAGGTCGAGCCCACTCCGACCGTGGATTTGAAGGTCAGTGTTCCGCCCATCGCCTCGACGAGATTCTTCGACAGCGAAAGACCGAGCCCGGTGCCTTCCGTCGAGACGTTTTGATCCGCGCCGAGTCTATCGAACGGCGTGAACACCCTGCACGCCATGTCTTCCGCGATTCCAATTCCGGTGTCGGTAAAGCTTAACAAGGCCCGGCCTTGTTCGAGCCGCTCCATGGTTATCGTCACTGAGCCGCCCGGGCGGTTGTACTTGACGGCGTTCGAGAGCAAGTTGATCGCAACCTGATACAGTCGCTGTCGATCGGCGTGGACGAGGATCCGCTCCCCCTCTCCGGGGACCATGTCGATTTTGATTTCTCGCTCGGTCGCCAGGGGCATCGTGAGATCGATCGCTGAACGAATGACTTCGTCTGCGTGGAAGGTTTCCGTCGAAATCGAGATATTCCCCGACTCGATCTTCGAGATTTCGAGCACTTCGTTGATGAGCTTGAGCAGGTGGGTTCCAGCTTGATGGATGTAAGTCGCATATTCGGCTTGCCGATCGTTCGGCTCCGGCGTATCCAGGAGCTGGGCGAATCCGATGACCGCGTTCAGCGGGGTCCGAAGTTCGTGACTCATGCGCGATAGGAACTTGTTCTTGGCCTGGTTGGCTCGCTCAGCTTCCTCTTTCGCCCGCTGGGCTTGGTCGGCTCGCTTGCGCTCGGTCACGTCCCTCGCTAGCGCGAGCACGCGTCTTTCGCCGTCGAGCCTGAGCTGTCCGGCACGCACTTCCACCGGAAACACTGAGCCATCTTGACGCCGAAGCTGCGCTTCGATAGTCAGGGAGTCTTCGGGCATCGCCCGTAACATATCGGAGAGCGGCGAGACTCCTTCGGCAGAGGCTTCGAGTTGGCATAAATTCATTCGTAGGAGCTGTTCGCGCCCGTACCCAAGGTCCTTGGATGCCTGTTCGTTCACGGTAAGAATCTCGCCGTCCCGATCGAATACGAAGAAGGCGTCGACGGCTTGTTCGGAGAACGCGCGGAAGCGCTCCTCGCTTTCTCGCAGCTCCTTGGTGCGCTCTAAGACGGTGGCTTCCGTATTTGCGTTAGCCTCTTCCAGCAAGGCCTGACGCTCCGCGATGGCCTTCATCTCGGACACGCCACGTGCGATCGCTACGAGCAGCACAACATCTTCGAATAACACCCAGCCGGAATGCTCGACAAATCGCCAGGACGCTCCATTGATTGAGCCGTAAATCGACCACGGAATGAAGATTCCCCTTAGCAGGTGGTCCGCGGCGACCGCAAGAGTCGCAGGAACGAGCATCCGCCAGTCACGATAAAAGGCGAGAAACGCGAGCGATCCGAAGATGTGAAAATGAGTCTCAATGCGCCCGCCGCTCACGTGGATGAGCAAGCCCGACATGAGCATCTGGCAGACCGATATGGAATACCGGGTCACCGGGCTTCCTGACCAGAAGATCGCTAACAGACTTGCGGGAATCGTAATCAGGGCGCCTAAGACAACGGCCGCCCAAACGTGAGGATGGATGAAGCTGTCCGTGCCGGTCCACGAAGCCGGCGTCGCGGCAACCGCCCAAATTATGGCGCCGACCCATTGGACGGGCATCAGGATGCCGAACAGGCGGTCCGTGTTTTTGTTTAACTTCTCGCGCTGTGCGCTGTACAGTTCGGAGGCTCGGATTTGGGCGGTATCGGTCATGGGTTCTTCTCCGGCGTTTCAAGCGCGCACCCAAGGACGGGGGCGTTTCGGGTCTCGTCGCTTCCGCCTAGAATGCGGACGATCGCGTCCACTCCCACTGAGGGTCCTGCCTCTCCACGGGTCGTGGTTAAGCCACCTGAAAAGCGCACCCTGCCCCTAGGATCGAAAAGGAAGGTTTGGCCCGAGACATGGGCGTTGTAGCTCGTCACCGCTTCAGATTCTTTGCAGAATTCGATATGAAGGTACGGGATAGATTGCGCGTACTTCACATTCGCCGCGTCGGACGTGGGGGTGGCGTCGGGGCCGGTAAAGACGACAGTGGCTTCGAGAGGGGGACCGCTGCGACGCAAAACGTCGCGCAGCTCTTCGAGACTCGCGGCAGTGCATGGGCATTCCGTGTGGGCGACCATTAGCAGTCTCCATCGATTGCCCTTGATGGGCGCAGGGCCGGACCATGCCTGCTGCGGGCCTGGGGTGAACTCCCATTTCATGAGGCAGGCGATCGCACCGCTAACCGCCAAACCCCAGATCGCGAGACCTGCGACGATGGCGCCCTTCCTGAACTTGCGATGGACTATAACGGCCATGGTATCGGCTTCTTCGCTGTGCTAAGCCGCCTCGGAAACGGCCTCGACCGTATGAAGGGAGCGGAGAGCGTCGACCACTTCAGGCGCAAACTGCGTCCCTGAGAGTCGGTAGATCTCCGTCAAGGCGATTTCGTTCGACTGGGCGAGTCGGTATGGGCGGTCCGCGGTCATCGCCGCAAACGCATCTGCAACAGCGACGATTCGCGCCGCCAAGGGAATATCTTCTCCGACAAGGCCGTCTGGGTATCCGCTGCCATCCCACTTTTCGTGGTGAGCTCGAATCGCGGGCGAGAGAACTCGAAGGCTCGGGACCCTCTTGACGACTTCGGCGCCGATCCCGACATGTCCCCGCATGATTTGCCATTCGTCTGCGGATAGCGGGCCCTTCTTCAGCAAAATCGAGTCCGGAACGGCTACCTTGCCGATGTCGTGTAGTTGTCCGACGAGTGCGACGAAGTGGACCTCTTCGGCGCTTAAGTTCATCGCTATTGCAAGCCTCGTTGCGAGGGCTCGCACGACATTGGTGTGGGCGGCGGTAGTGACGTCGCGCGCCTCGACCAAGCTCATCAGGGCCTGAACTAGCCCTTCAAGAGCAAGGTCCTCGCGAGACGGATTCTCCGCTCTGAGGGCTGCAAAACTCGACAGCACATCGCTGGCCGCCCTTACCTGATTTCGACCCAGGGCCTTCGCGACGTACATCGCACGATCGGCTGCTTCGGCGATCGTCGACCGGGCCGTACCGTCTCCGGGCGACAGGGCGACGCCAATCGAGCACGTCATGTGGCAACCCGTGTTGAACACGTTCTGGGCGACCGAGCTTCGGACTCTCTCGGCAAGGTCCAGCGCCTCGGTGTAGTTCGTGTCCGGAAGGATACAGACGAACTCTTCTCCGCCCCAGCGGCCCCAGGCGCCTTCTTCAGCAATCGTTCGCTTAAGTAGCTGGCCTAGTTCGGACAGAACACTGTCGCCCACGGCATGCCCGAACGAGTCGTTCAGCGCCTTGAAGTGGTCGAGATCGATAAACAGCACGCCGCAACTCTTGCCGTCGGCATTCGCTTGCTCGATCACCGCTTCCAGGTGCGATACAAGACCCCTATGGTTGGCGAGTCCCGTCAGCGCATCTGTCGTCGCCAACTTGGCTAGCTTTTCATTGGCCTCTTGGAGGGACTGCGTCCGTTCTTCAACCTTGGATTCAAGGTCGAACTGGTACGTTTTGACCGCGTCCTGAGCATGCTTGACCTTAAGTTGGGAAGCAACGCGGATGCTGAGCTCGGTTTTGTCCACCGGCTTGCAGATGAAATCGTTGGCGCCAGCTTCGACAGCCGTGAGACGGTCTTGCATGCTGCTGAGCGCGGTCACCATAATCACCGGGACGTCGGAAAAGCTCTCCGCTGCGCGGATTCTTCGAACGACCTCGAAGCCCGTGATCTCGGGCATGTTGACGTCTAGCAAGATGAGGTCGATATTCTCGTCCAGCATCTCAAGCGCTTGCTGGCCATTCGCGGCGGACCGGCTTTCGTAGCCGAGCACGCGGAGAATGCTCTCGAGCAACACGCGATTGAGTGGCTCGTCATCGACGATGAGCAGGGTGTCTTTCTTCATATCGGAAACCGACCTGCTTAGATCATCGGCATCTGCGGCGCCTTTCTCCGCCTTTTTGCGCCCCTTCCGGAGACAGGGAGGCGGCGGGCTGCCAAGGTAAAATTCAGCTTGAGAGCGCGGGTTTCTGCGGAAAGGACCGATAACTACAAAGATGAAAAAAGCCCTCGTCACCGGCATCACCGGGCAGGACGGCGCCTACCTTGCCGAGCTGCTGCTGCAAAAGGGCTACGAGGTTCATGGCATCAAGCGCCGGACCTCCCTGTTTAACACCCAGCGGATCGATCACCTCTTCCACGATCGTCACGAGGCCGGGCCTCCCCTGAAGCTGCACTATGGCGACTTGACCGACAGCACTTCGCTGATTCGGGTCATTCAGGAAGTTCAGCCTGACGAGATCTATAATCTGGGAGCTCAGTCGCATGTCAAGGTCAGCTTTGAGGAACCTGAATACACCGCCGAAAGCGATGCCTTGGGCACCCTCAGAATGCTCGAGGCCCTGCGCATTCTCGGGATGACCAAGACAGTCCGCTTCTACCAGGCCTCCACCAGCGAACTTTACGGACTGGTCCAGGAAACGCCCCAAAAGGAGACAACGCCCTTCTATCCGCGCAGTCCCTACGCAGTCGCGAAGCTCTACGGGTACTGGATCCTGCGCAACTATCGCGAGGCATACGGGATTTACGCTTGCAACGGGATTCTCTTTAACCATGAATCTCCGGTTCGGGGCGAGACGTTTGTGACCCGTAAGATCACCCGCGCGGCGGCCAAGATCAGCCAGGGATTACAGGAAAAGCTCTTTCTGGGCAATTTGAATTCCCTTCGGGACTGGGGCCACGCGCGCGACTTTGTCGATGCGATGTGGCGGATGCTCCAGCAGCCTGAGCCCGACGACTATGTGGTGGCAACCGGCGAACAGCACAGCGTGCGGGAGTTCTGCGAGCTCTCTTTTAATCGCGTTGGCTTCGATCTGGAATGGGTCGGCTCGGGCGTCGAGGAGACGGCTATCGATCGAACGACGGGTAAGGTTCTGATCGCGGTGGACCCCGCTTACTACCGGCCCACCGAAGTCGAGACGCTTTTGGGCGATCCAACGAAGGCTCGCGAGAAGTTGGGATGGGTACCGACGACCACTTTCGAAGAGCTAGTGCGCGAGATGGTGGACGCGGATCTCGCGACCGCGAAGCGGGATGCGCTCGTCAAGCGCGAGGGCTACAAGGTGTATCAAAGTGTTGAGGAGGGTCGTTAGAAACGAATGCTTAATGTTCCCAAGCGAGTTTGCACCAAACTTTCTCGTAGCGTCAAAAGATGAGCAAGAAGAGCTGGTACGGAGTTAGGACTGTGTATGAGCACACGGACGTGCGCTGCGCGAAGAAACATATCTTTGAGGAAGAGTCGTCCTAGTCAGTGCGCGCTCTCATGAAGAAGCTCTATTGCAGGCGGAAAGAGAGGGCGGCAGAGTACGTCGAAGGGCTTGGAACACGTTTCTTAGGTTATTTGGTCGGCTACCAAATGTTCGATCCGCCAAAGGAAGGACGAGAGGTTTTTTCCCTGATGCGACAGAGCGACTTAGACTCGAAGGATTACTTGGACCGATTTTTTGACACTGGCTTTGAAAGGGCAAGTAGTGATAAAAGTTTTGAGCGCACGAGTTAGAATCAAGTTTCAGCGACATGAACAAGGCCACTAAGGTATTCGTCGCCGGCCACCGAGGCCTCGTCGGCTCGGCGCTTACCCGTCGGCTTTGTTCTGATTACGAGGTGGTCGTTCGGACCCATGCTGAGTTGGAGTTGGAAGACCGTGCCGCGGTCTCCCGTTTCTATGCCGAGGTAAGGCCCGATGCCGTTGTGCTGGCCGCCGCCAGGGTTGGGGGCATCCACGCCAACAACACCTATCCCGCCGATTTCATCGGTCGCAACTTGGCCATCCAGCAGAGCGTTATCTGGGGGGCGCTGGAAGCCGAAGTTCCTAATTTTCTGTTCTTGGGCAGCAGTTGCGTGTACCCGCGCGAGGCCGCCCAGCCGATCAAGGAGGAGGCGCTGCTGACTGGCAAGCCCGAGCCGACCAACGCCCCCTACGCGATCGCCAAGATCGCGGGCATGATGATGTGCGACGCGATTCGGCGGCAGCATGGGCTGAACTATTTCACGGCCATGCCACCGAACGTTTACGGGCCAAACGATAACTTCGACCTAAAAAATTCCCACGTATTGCCCGCCCTAATCCGCAAGTTTCACGACGCTCTGCCGGATGGGCCGGTCGAGGTTTGGGGATCTGGAACGCCAAAGCGAGAGTTCATGTATTCCGACGACGTTGCCGACGCTTGCGCGTTCTTGCTCAGCCACGGCGGCGTGGAGGGGCATGTCAATGTGGGCACTGGCCGATCGATTGCGATCGCCGACCTTGCTGCTTTGATCCAACGAACCGTTGGACATAAGGGCGAGATCGTTTGGAACCGAGATATGCCGGACGGGTTTCCCGAGAAGACGATGGACGTGACTCGGCTGCACGATCTGGGCTGGCAGGAGTCGATCTCGTTAGAGGATGGGGTCGCGAAGGCGTACGCGTGGTATCTCGAAAACGCGGCCTAGTAGCCGAGTTCGTGTAAATGCTTCAGGCAGTCGGCGAGAACTTGATCTTGCCCGATCTGGGTAAGGCACAGGTTGCCTTTGTTGCACGTTTCCAGCAGGCAGCCTTCGCAAGGGACAAAGCTGCGAAGGACCGTGTGCCGGTCGCCGTAGGGGTGCCAGCGGTTGGGCCAGTCACGAGCGGAGAATATTCCAACACACGGCAAGCCAACCGCAGAAGCAACATGCATTGTGCCCGTGTCGTTTCCGAGATACATGTCTAGCTTCTCGAGAACGGCGGCGGCTTGGCGAACCGTGAGCTCGCCGGCGCCGTTGATCGTTCCCGGCACGGCCTGGGTCACTTCGTCGCAAATCTCGCGCTCCGCAGGCGAGCCGAAGGAGACGATGCGAGCGCCCGTTCTCCTGCTTAGTTCACTCGCTACATGCCGGTATCGTTCGATCGGCCAGAGCTTCGCCTCCATTTTGCTGCCTGGCGTCAGGCCCACGAGGGGCTTCCCAGGTTGGCGGGGCCAGGCTCCATTCTTCGCTAAATACTCCTCCGCAAACCGACGCTCTTCAGCGGTGAGTCCGAGGTCGAACATCTCCGAGGGAGGCGTGTC
>JBBSFL010000125.1:0-8771 GCA_038238735.1 Fimbriimonadales bacterium
ATTCAAACTGCGAAGACTAGAATCGGACGCCGAGATAGACGGCGAAGCCGCTAAGATCGGACTCGTGGGCGAAGAAATACTTCGCCTGGATGAAGAACGGCGCACCCGTGCCCGTCTTGTTCATCGTGTTCTGAAACTCATACGTGGCGGCGACTTGGAAGCCGATGCCCGTCTCGGAGCTGCCGTTACGATGACCGAAGTCGAAGCCAACGCCACCCGAGAACACAAGATTGTTCGAGCGAGCATTGTAGGTCGCGGCGACGGGGATATTGAAGTTGTCTCCATTGCCGTACCAGTCCGCGCTGACTCCAAAGTAGGACGAATACACGCCCCGAGCGGCGGGCGCGCCGAACTGCGGCAGTTTGAAGTCCACACCGGCGGCAAAATTTGTACCACCGTTAATTCGGGGAAACTGAGCGCCGACACGGAGCGAAAAGTCCTTCGGACCATTCGTCTGAGCCATACCCATCGCGACGGCTCCAACCGCCAACGTCGTCAAACATCCTTTAGCTAGCATTTTCATTTAGTTGCACCTCGAACGATTCCTTTCAAAAGAAGACATATACCGCATGCTTGTTCCCCAAGGCTAGAACCTTAGGCCCAGCATGAGGGCGATGCCGCTTACGGCATTGCGAGAAGAATAATAATAGCGGCCTTCGAGAAACAGCGGAAGCGGCCCCTTCGAAAGCGACTGGCGAACGCTGAACGCCATGTTGAAGTCAACGCTTTCTCCGCTCGACACATGGCTGAAGCCGACTCCGGCGCCTATGCCGAAGGAAGTCATGCCCTGCGTAAAGCGGGCGCCCAGAAGCACGGGAATATTGTGGTTGCTTCCCACCTGGTAGTAGTCGACCGACCCTTCGAGCGATGCTCCTACTCCCAGAAATGGCAGCTTCAGGCCGACGAACTTCGTATCCGCACCAACGGCCCATCCGGTCCGCGATCCACCGTTCGTTCCGAAAAACACTCCACCCCGGACGCTCGAAAGCGGCCCGACCCCGAGCTGCGCAGAGGCCACTCCCGTCCCGCCCATCACCGTTGCCAAAATGGCCGTCCTAGCCCAATTCATTCCTTGCACCTCCCAATACATCCACTAGGACGCACGGGAGCCACAAAAGAGTTGCATGAATTAACAATTCTTGGACTCTCAGGAGTCTGAAGCACTACGGCGTGGACACCGTAGCGGTGACGCTCATGCCCGTACGAAGCGACTCCAAATTCTTCTGATTGGGATCCAAACTGATCTTTACCGGCACACGCTGGACGACCTTCGTGAAGTTCCCGGTCGCGTTGTCCGCAGGAAGCAGAGCGAACGTCGAACCCGTACCAGCCGAGATGCTCTCGACGTGTCCTTTAAACGTATGCGACGGCACCGCGTCTACTTCGACATCGACCAACTCGCCAACTCGCATCTTGGCGAGTTGGGTCTCCTTGAAGTTGGCAGTGACCCAAACGGTCTCCACCGGTACGATCGACATCAGGGGCGTCCCTGCAGACACCAATGCGCCCTCCTCGACCGTCTTGTGGCTTACCCGGCCATCCACCGGGGCATAGAGTTTCGTTCGGGAAAGCTGAATCTCGGCGTCCTTCAAAGCCGCGAGAGCCTGCTCGACCTTCGCATCGGCCTGCACCGCACCCGACTTCTGGATCTCGACCTGAACCGGAGCCGTATTAGCCTGTGCCAACGTGCCTCTCGCTTGCCTAGTCTTCGCCTGAGATTGCTGAACGTTGCTCAGAGCGATCTGCGTCTGAGATTGCGCCTGGTTCACGCTCTCCTGAGCTGCCACTGCCTGATCCTTCGCCGCCTGGATTTGGGCCTCCGCCTGAGTGATCGCTGCGTCGGCCGCTGCGACCTGGCTTCGCGAGGTCGCGACCTCGGCCTGCCTCTGAGTCACTGTGGACTGCGCCGCCTGAACCTGCTGCTGCGCTGCATGATAGTTCGCTTCTGCCACCCTATAAGCCGCCCCCGCCTGATCGGCTTCCTGCGCCGAGATCGCGCCCTGCGTCAGCAAGGATTGAGCCCGCTGGTTGTCGTTCTGCGCCTTCTGGTAGTTCGCCTCGGCCGCTGCTTCGTTGGCCTGGGCCGATTTCACCGCCGACTCCGCACTCGCAACTACGGACTGGGCTCCGGCGACCGCGTCGAGGGCCTTCTGCTTGTTCGATTGGGCCGCCTTCAAGTTGGCTTCCGCGCCCCGGACGCCCGCCGTCGCTCCGCTTGCCTGAGCCCTAGCGGATAACGCCGCAGAGCGCGTCCGCTGAACATCTTGGATGGTCCCTTGCGTGGCGTGCTCCGTCTGCTCCACCCCGCCTTGAGCCTGAAGAATCTGAGCGTTGCCAATCTGTCCGGTCAGTCCGATCTGGGCGACCGCTCCCTTCGATTGGGCCACCGCAAGGTCATAGTTCGCCTTGGCCTGGGCGACCGCCGCCTTGAACGACGAATCTTCCAGCTCAGCAAGCAAAGTCCCTTTCTTCACCTCGGCATTGTCCTTAACGTAAACCTTCACCACAGTCCCCGCTACCTGCGGAGAGATGTTGATAACGTCCGATGCAACCGTCGCGTCATCGGTGCTCACGTGAACCGACGCCCAGCTGAAATACCGGACGATGTAGATCACCGCAACGACCACAAGCACTGCGGCAACGATCAAGAAAAGAGGGTTTCTCTTCTTTTTCGGCGCGGTGATTTCCGCAGTAAGCGCGGGCTTCGGCGTTTCTTCAGGTTGGGATTCTCGGGGTACGGCTGCCATTTATTGACCAGATTGTTTGTTCAGTCAGTCTGTTTCTAAGAAATCTACTCTGGAATCGTTAGCGGTCAAGAGGCGATTTGACGCTCTTCACGAGCATCGGCGCCAAGCGTCCTATGCTTTGTTCGACCTTAACTCTCTCGATAAGGTCCCGGGGACTGAGGCTGTAGGGCATAAGGGAATTCGTCGCGGTGAGAAGGGCGAAGGCAGTTTCGTAGGGCTCGTCGAGCTCAAACTCGCCGACCGTCCGACCCTCGATGAGGACTTCGGCGAAAAGCAATGCCTCGTCCCGGTGGTAGCTGTCGCGTCGGTCGAAAAGCTGGGATCGAAGCGCGAACAGAAGATCGTCGATCCCCGTCTTGTGACCCTGCGCCGACTGCAGCCGAAACAGCACACGCTCTTTCAGCATCGCTTCTAGCTTGCCGGAAGGGCTCAGGTTGCCCCGTGCTATCGCCTTGAGCCGCTCTTGAAGCCGCCGGTTCGTCCGGTCGATGCAGGAAAGCGCGAGGTCCTCCTTGCTCTTGAATCGAAGGTACAGAGTTCCCTTTCCGAGATTGGCCCCCGCCGCGACCTCGTCCATCGTCATTCCCTTATAACCGACCTCCTTCAAGAGGCCGAGGGCGACATCCAGAATTACTTCATCGGTTGATTTCTCGATTGTAGAACTGACTCGTTTCACGATCTAGTCATATTCTACTCTAATCGGCACAGATTCGTTCCGACTGGTGACCGGTCGCCCCAATTTATCGAACGCGTTTGGCAATCGCTTCTTCAGTCGCGGCGCGGGCGATCCGAGTGGCCAAAAGCCCGTCCATTGCCGTCGGAAATCCGCCCGGCTCGCCCGCCCGAAGGGCAGCCAGAAACTCCTCGTACATGCCCCGGAAGTTCTTCTCGCTCGCACCCGGAACTTGAATGGTCCCCTCGCCGTTTCGAGCTTCGAGGATGTAGCCCTCTCGGTCGTAGCGAAGTACCCCGCCGGTGCCGATCGCATGATAGGAAAACTCCGCCCGCGGGTCCTTTGCCGTATGCCCGTAGCTAAAGCTGACCTCGACCGAAGCGCTCACCCCGCCTTTGAATGCCATGTGAAGAGCCAACGCATCGGGAGCCTCGTAGCCATCCAAAACCCAAGAACCGGCCGCCGATAAACCCGCCACCTCACGCCCTGTCCAGTATCGGCAGAGGTCGACCTGGTGCACCCCGCAGTCCACCATCGGCCCACCCTCTAGCATCCTGCCGCGAAACCGAGGGCTCTCGACCCACGCCCCGTGGGCATCCTGCTCGTACTGCCCGTGAAGATTCCAAATGTAAATCGTCCGCAGCGCTCGCAGCTCTCCGATGACTCCGTCGTCGAGCCATTGCTTGAACTGCCGAGCGACGGGGCTGAACCGATACACGAAGCCGACCAAAAGCATCTTCCCCGCCGACGCCATCGCCGCGATCATCTCCTCGCCTTCGCCGTCGTCCATGGCGATCGGCTTCTCGCACAGCACATGGAGCCCATGCCGTGCCGCGTCGAGAACGTTCTGGCGATGCGCAGGCGCGGGCGAAGTGACGACGACCGCATCCAAACCCATCGCAAAGAAGGACTCCGAGTCGTCAAACGCCCGGCCGCCAAAAGTAGAAGCGGCAACCTCTGCACGTGCCAAGATCGGGTCAAAAAGCGCGACGAGCTCCAGCCCATGGGTAGCCGCGATGGCCGGCAAGTGGCCGAAATCGGCCACTACCCCGCAGCCCATCAGGCCGATCCGCATCAGCCGCGCATCGGCTGCGGGTTCAGCGTCGATCCCTTCTGCGGCTGGATATCAGGCCCCGGATGAGGAGGCAGCGTCGCCGCTCCTGGCCCAGTCGGATCGATGTTCGCGGGAGGCGCCGTCGATTGCGCCTCGATCCGAGGCTGGTCGAACATGGCCGACCGCCCTGTCTCGGTTGCGGAGCGAGGATCGGGTGACTTGGAGTCGGTCGAGTAGCTCGTGCGGGTCATCGTGCCTCCGCTGCCATCGGCAATGCCGCCGAAGCTGTACGGATCAGCGCGATTCGGCTCCGGCGGGCCCGGACGGAACGTCGAGTTATAGCTGTCGATGGACCGCGGCAGATAGCAGCCGCTTAGGCAGATCGCGATCAAAGGCAGAACGAGGAGCTTTCCGTTTCTCATGGGTTCTTTGCTTTATCCTTGGCTAAACAGACGTTGGACCTTCCTCTCAGAATGGCACATTCAGAAACTGACGTCCACTGCCTCTTCCTTCCCGGTCTCGCTGCTCTTGTAGATCGCATCGAAGATCGCGTTCAGGATCAAACCGTTCTCGCCGGGCACCGGCGAAGCTTCGCCGTTCTGCATCGCCTTGACGAACGCCTGAATCTCCGCGATGTGGGCGCTTGGCACTGTCGGCAGGTTCGCCGGAGACATGTTGAAGAGCTGCCGGTTGTCCTCGGTATAAATCGTCACCGCTCCGTCCTGCGCGTAGGGCTTGATCAGGGCACCCGCCTTCGTGCCGTAAAGCTGAGTCTGATATGGGTCGCCTTCCAGGTTGCCCATAAATGAGCTCTCAAGAGTCACAACGGCCCCGTTGTCGAACTTGATCATCCCCACCGCGAAGTCCTCCACCGTGAACTTCGAGCGATCGTAGTCGCCCATGTAGTTGAAGAGTAGCGGGTCCTTGCCCAAGACATCCCACGTTTTGCCAGTCGCACTCACCGGCTTTGGATAGCCCATGAAGAAGAGCGTCAGATCTAGAATGTGGACGCCGATGTCGATCAGCGGGCCGCCGCCCTGCTTCTCCTTGTCGATAAACACGCCCCAACCGGGGACGCCGCGTCGTCGCAACGCTTGTGCACGGGCATAGTAGATGTCACCCATCCGCCCCGCGTCGATGAAGTGCTTCATGAACAGCGCGGGGGCGCTGAAACGGCTTTGAAGGGCGACCTGCAGAATCTTGCCGTTATCCTTGGCAGCCCGGCACATCTCGCGGCACTCGGCGGCGTTCATACCAAGCGGCTTTTCGCAGATCACATGCTTCCCCGCTTTCAGCGCCTCGACAGTCGGGCGAACATGATAGGCGTTCGGAGTTGCGACGCTTACCGCATCGATCTCCTTGTCCGCGATCAAGTCGTGGAAATCGGTGTAAACCTGCTCGACGCCGAATTCTTCGGCCGCTACCTTGGCCTGGTCCGGGTTAATGTCGCAAACCGCAACGATTTCACAATCGTCGGGCATGGTCGCGTAGCCCTTCATATGGCAAGAGCGAGCGATCCCGCCGCTCCCAATAATCCCGATCTTCAGCTTCTTGGACATGAAGCAGGAAGGATACTCGGCTCACCATTGGGAGTGCGCGAGCTTGCTCGCGCTTTCGAATGTCACGGAGCGACCCACACCGAGTTGAAGTCCCACTCGTAGACAAAGGGGGTCACGAAGAAATGACGCAAATAGGACGAGCGGGCGAGAAACGGCGGGTGGTCATCGTTGGCGGCGGATTCGGCGGCGCGTACGCCGCAAAATCCCTCTTGAAAACCCTTCCGAAAGACTACGAACTCACCGTCATCGACCGGAACAACTTTCTGACCTTCTACCCCCTCCTCGTCGAGGCCGGCGTCGGCAACCTGGAACCACGCCACGTCGTCGTCCCGATCCGGCGGTTTACGGGAATCGACAGCTTCGTAATGGGCGAAGTTACCGAGGTCGATCCAAAGAACCAGCAGGTTCGATACAAGGTGCTCGGCGGAGACAAGGAAGAGGGCCTCCACTACGACCACCTCATTCTCGGGCCTGGCTCCGTCACCAAGCTTCCGCCCGTCCCGGGCCTCAAAGAGTTCGGCTACGAGATCAAGAGCCTTGCCGACTCAATCGAGATGCGCGACCGTGCCATTCGAATGCTCGAACTCGCGAACACGGTCGAAGACCGCGAGCTTCGCCGCGAGATCCTGCGGGTTGTCGTCGTAGGCTCGAACTTCACCGGCATCGAGTTCGCGGGAGAATATCAGGCCTTCCTCCGAGAGAGCGCCCGGAGCTACCGCAAGGTCGCCCCCGAAGACGTTCAGGTCGTTCTCCTGGAATACGCGGACCGAATCCTCCCCGCCCTAGACGCCGATCTCGCGGCCTACGCACGCCGCCACTTAGAACAGCGAGGACTCGACATCCGAACAAGGACAACGATCGAGACGATGACGGACCATGATGCGCTCCTGACCACCGGGGATCGGATCCGCACCCGCACCATCGTCTGGGCTGCAGGAATTTCTCCCTCCCCGTTGCTCGACAACATCGTGGGCCTGCCCCGAAACAAGCAGGGCTACATCGAATGCGAGACGACGATGCGGGTGAAGGGTTTTGCGAATCTTTGGGCTCTCGGCGACTGCGCCGCGATCCCGGCAAAGGATGGAAAACCGTACTCCGCGACCGCCCAAAACGCGACCCGCCAAGGCGTCGTCCTCGCGAAGAACATAATCCGGTCCATCCGGAACGAACCCCTTCAGCCGTTCATCTTCAATCCCCTCGGCTCCCTCGCTGCGCTCGGTTGCCGAACCGCCGTCGCAAAGGTCCTCGGCATCAAGGTCTCCGGCTTCCTCGCCTACTTCCTCTATCGAGCAACCTATCTCAGCAAGATGCCGACCTTCTCACGCAAGGTACGCGTCTTCCTGGACTGGTTCCTCGACATCTTCTTCCGCCGCGATCCCGTGCAGCTTGGCGTGAGGAATCCACCGCCACGTGAGTCGAAGACCGTCACTGACCAGCGCGCCACGGAAAACGAATCAATCTCCGTCAAAGCAAAGCTTCTGCGATAGTCATCCTTTGAACTTCGCCCGCTGCTCGGAGTCCCGCCGACTAAACCGCTTGAAGTAGATGAACCCGACGATCACAACCGCCAGCAGGATAACGGTAACGCCTACGATCAACGCGATAACCTCCCAGTCCGGAATGAAGTTCTCGCCCAGCATCTAACTGGCGATCCACTCCATCTCGTGCACAAGTCCGGTCGGCATGTCGTACAAAGCGACGACGACCTGCGCGGTACCCGCATTCAAGGCCTTACGAAGCGGCGGCAGATTGTCGATCAACTCCCGCGCGGACATTTTCGCGTTCTCCACGACGGCCTCCCGAAGGAGATCGGCGGTCCCGTGCTGGCGCGCTCTGTGCACCGCGTACGAAATGGTCAGACGCATCGAGCCTCCTGGCCCGCCAACCCGGCCATCGATGATCTGACCCACCGCCAGGCACCCGGTGTGCGCCATTACCACGACGAGTGGCACGCCGAGCTCGCCGACCGCCAACTCCACAGCCCAACGTGCGCTCTCCGTCGCGCAGTTCCCAGGAACACGGCTCACGAAAAGACACCCTAGTGGCTGATCGAAAATGATCTCCGGGGAAACGCGGCTGTCGCTGCATGCGATCACCACCGCACGGGGATGTGAAGGCTCGCTGGCGAGCCGAGACACCTCCTCCGCCGAATAGAAATGCACCTCCGAGGCGCCCTTCCGAAAACGCGCGTTTCCGGTAAGTAAAGAGTCCCAAATTTGTCGAGGATCTTCCATGTTGCGTTAGAATGGCAAAAGGAGAGCATGGCTGATTCCCACCATTTTGCCGCCACCTTGGAGTGGACCGGCAGCTGGCAAGGGCCGACTACCGATTACTCATCGTACTCGCGCGAGTACACGATTCGCATGGAGGGAAAGCCGGATCTCGTCGGCTGCTCCGCTCCCATCTTCCGGGGCGACGGCCCTCTCCACCATCCCGAGGACCTCCTCGTAGCCTCCCTTTCGAGCTGCCACATGCTCAGTTACCTCGCCCTTTGCGCGCGCCAAAGAATCTGTGTTGAATCTTACACTGATCAAGCGACCGCCAGGATGGAAGTCAAGAACGGGATTCTTCGTTTCGTGGAGGCCCTTCTCCATCCCGATGTAACGGTGGCAAACGACCCCGAACAAGCCATCCGCCTGCACGAACTGGCCCACCACCAATGCTTCATCGCGGCGTCGTTGAATTTTCCCATAATCTGCCGACCCCGCGTAACACTGTCGTCGTCGAAAACGGCAAAT
>JBBSFL010000126.1:0-8760 GCA_038238735.1 Fimbriimonadales bacterium
CCCTGATTCAGCTCATCGTAGACCACTTGGGCCATGCGAAGCTGAACGACGAGCACAACCGGATCGTCATCGAGAAGCCGTTCGGCCGCGATCTGGAGTCCGCAGCCGAGCTGAACTACGACCTCCTGAGCGTCTTCAACGAAGGCCAGATCTACCGGATCGACCACTATCTCGGCAAAGAAACCGTTCAGAACATCCTCGCTTTCCGCTTCGCAAACGCGATGCAAGAGCCGATCTGGAACCGCGCCTACATCGACCATGTGCAGATCACGGTTGCCGAAGAGGTCGGCGTCGAGAAGCGCGGCAAGTTTTACGAAACCGCGGGCGCGCTCCGCGACATGATCCAAAACCACCTGCTCCAACTCATGTGCATGGTCGCCATGGAGCCCCCGATCTCATTCGAGGCGGACGAGGTTCGGAACAAAAAGGTCGACGTCCTCAAGGCGATCCGGGCGATTCCCCTCGATAAGCTCTACCAAAATGCCGTGCGTGGCCAATACGGGGCCGGCTACGCGGCAGGCAAGGTGGTACAAGGCTACCGGGAAGAGGAGGGCGTAGACCTCGACTCCTCCGTGGAGACTTTCGCCGCACTGAAGCTTTATGTCGACAACTGGCGCTGGCAGGACGTGCCTTTCTACCTCCGCACCGGCAAGCGCCTCCCCTCGCGAGCTTCCCAGATCTCCGTAGAGTTCCGGGGCGTACCGCATCAAATTTTCCCAGAATTCTCGACCGAGCACTGGGAGCCTAATCGACTCACCATCGCGATTCAGCCGCACGAGGCGATCACCATGCGCCTCCAGGCTAAGCAGCCCGGTCAGGGTATGCGCCTGCGCTCGGTTCAGATGAAATTCGACTACGAAGCGACCTTTAAAGGCACCTCGCCTGAGGCTTACGAGACACTGCTCTACGACGTCCTCGAGGGCGATTCCACGCTCTTCATGCGCTCCGACCAAGAGCACTTCGCCTGGTCCATCGTCACCCCGATCCTCCGGGCCTGGGAAGGCTCCCCATCGCAAGATTTCCCGAATTATCCAGCCGGAACCTGGGGCCCCGAAGCCGCCGAAGCCCTCATCGCCCGAGACGGCCGAAGCTGGCACGCCCTCCCCATCGCCGCCCCGAAGCCGGAGCCGGTGATCCTGTAGCGCGGAGAGGATGAAGAAGGAATGCGTAAGGAAAAACCGATCTCCGAAGGCTGGGCGCATCCGCGAGCGCAAAGCGAGCTGGAGCGCGAGGCTCCGTTCGAGCCAAGTCTTGGTCGAGCGCAACCCGTAACTCAAATCGAAACTTGCCATCCCGAGCAAAAGCCGATGATTTTACGGTTTCAGGCAAGGGATCTGACGGTACCTTCCGCAAATATCGGTGTGGGTCAGGACAGACCTCTAGGCTCGCACAAGCGGCGCAGAATATCACGGATCAAGCCATGAACATCCAAGTCTTCCCTGACGCTGAAGCGATGGCCCAAGCCGCGGTCGCGCAGATCACCAAAGCATCGGAAGAAGCGTTGGCCACAAACGAACCTTTCTCTATCGCATTCTCCGGCGGAAGCACGCCGCGACGAACCTATGAGCTTCTCGCGAAAGCGCCGATCGACTGGGGCAGTGTCGAAGCGTATTGGGTCGACGAGCGCCAAGTTCCGCCAAGCGATCCGAACAGCAACGAAAAGCTCGTCCGCGACTGTCTACTTTCGAGGGTGAAATCCCTGTGGGATGCTCACCCGATGGTCACCGCTGGCACCGCAGCCGAGTCCGCCGCCAACTACGGATCCATCTTGGTCGAACCCATGACGTATGGACACCGTATCGATCTCGCGATTATGGGGATCGGTCCGGACGGGCATACCGCCTCCCTATTCCCCGGGATTCCAGAGCTGGATGAGAAGGATAAGTGGGTCGTACCAACCTTCTCGCCGGCCGGGGTGAGGGAACGGATAACCTTAACTATCCCCGCCCTGGCTCAAATTGGCCAGCTCCTATTCCTGGTCGAAGGCGAGGGCAAGCGAGAAGCCCTTCGACGCATCATCGAGCGAGAACAACCCCTCCTGCCGGCTGCCCGCGTCGACGACGCCAGTTCGAATTCGACGTGGCTAGTCGCCCAAGACGCGATGCCCGGCTAGCCGAACACGACGACCCCGCGCGCGTTTTTTCCTTCGATTAGGTCCGCGTATGCCTGGTTGATCTGATCGAGTGGGTAGCGATGGGAAACCAGGCGATCGAGAGGCAATCGGCCCTCGCGATACCATTGGCCATAAAGTGGAAAGTCGCGGGCCGGGTCGGCGGTGCCATAGTAGCAGCCCATGACCGTTTTTTCTTGCCGGGTCAGGACGGCGCCGGGGAAGTTGGTGCCGCTTCCCATCGGGGCGATCCCGGCGAGAACTACCGTTCCGCCCGGGCGGGCGGCGGCGAGGCATTCCTCTTGAAGCGCGGGTATGCCGACGCACTCGATCACGAAGTCCGCCCCGCGCCCGCCCGTTAGGTTGCGAATGCGTTCGACCGCACCCGAGCCCGCAGAAACCGCATGGGTTGCGCCGAATTCTAGGGCTGTCTGTAACTTCGACTCGACGCCGTCGACGGCGATGATCGTTGCGGCGTCGGCGATCTTTGCTCCCATGACGGCGCAGAGGCCGACGCCACCGACGCCGTAAACGGCGACGCTCGACCCAGCCGGAATCTTCGCCGTGTTGACGACCGCTCCGACGCCTGTAGTAACCGCGCATCCGATCAACGCGGCGACTTCGAAGGGGATCTCCGTCGGCATCGGGACGCAGCATTGTGCCGGTACGACGGCCAATTCGGCGAAACAGGCGAGAGCGGAGAAGTGATACACCGGCTCCCCGTCCTTCGACAAGCGTGTAGTGCCGTCCATCATCGTGCCCGCCCAGATCGGCTCGACGTACGCTTCGCAGAGGGAAGGACGACCGACGTTGCAGTAGAAGCAGTCGCCGCAGTTGGGGGCCCAATTGAGGGCCACGGCGTCGCCAACCTGAAGGCCTTCTACGCCCGCACCAAGAGCCTCTACGATCCCAGCGCCCTCATGGCCAGGAACGCACGGCGTCGGATGCTGGGTAGCGCCGGTCATTAGGTGCCAGTCGCTGTGACACACTCCGGTCGCCCTCATACGGATCAACACCTCGCCCGCTCTTGGCTCGGCGAGGTCGAGGGTATCGATTTCAAACGGGTGGCCGGGACCGACGAACACCGCGGCGCGAGTCTTCACTTGCCGAGGATACTTCGGAGAGCCAACCGAGTTCACGAAGCTCCGCCCGATCGAGGAGATGCGAACCGTACAGGCAACTTCGGAGTTAGCTTGGCACGGGAGCTGCGGCCTCTGCGGCGAAGACGTATGCTCCGTCGCCGTAATCGACCCGCACGGTCTGCCCGTCGTGAATGTCGCCGCGAAGGATCGATTGCGCGAGGGGGTTGATGATCTGGTTCTGGATAACCCGCTTCAACGGTCTTGCCCCGAAAACAGGATCGAATCCTGCCGAGGCGATCTGGGTGATCGCCTCGTCGGTCAGGTGCAACTCCACGCGCCGCTCTCGCAATCGCGCGCTCAGAATCTCGATCTGGATTAGTACGATCTTCTTGATGTCGCCCACTCCGAGCGAGTGGAAGACGATGATGTCGTCCAGCCGGTTCAGGAATTCTGGTCGGAAGAAATGGCGGACTTCGTCGAGCACCCGCCGCTTCGTCGCCTCCCAATCGCCGCTCTCCAGGGGATCGCTGTAATGCTGCGAACCGAGATTCGAGGTTAGAATGACGACCGCGTTTCGAAAGTCGACCGTGCGCCCCTGGCCATCGGTCAGACGGCCGTCGTCCAGCATCTGCAGCAAGACGTTGAAAATCTCCGGATGGGCCTTCTCGACTTCGTCGAGCAAGATCACCGAATAGGGACGCCGTCGCACCGACTCCGTGAGCTGCCCGCCCTCTTCGTAGCCGACATAGCCCGGGGGCGCCCCGAGCAAGCGAGCCACCGAATGCTTCTCGCTGTACTCGCTCATGTCGATGCGGATCATCGCCTTCTCGTCGTCGAAGAGAAACTCGGCGAGCGCCTTGGCGGTCTCCGTCTTGCCAACGCCTGTCGGACCTAAAAACAGGAAGGAACCGATCGGCCGGTTCGGGTCGGAGAGTCCCGATCGCGAGCGGCGAACCGCGTCGCTCACCGCGATGAGCGACTCCTCCTGACCCACCACGCGAGTTGCGAGGTGCTCCTCCATCTTGAGCAGCTTCTCCATCTCGCCCGCCATCAGCCGGTTTACCGGGATGCCGGTCCATTTGCTGACGACGTAAGCGATGTCGTCGCTATCGACCTGCTCCTTCAGCATTCGCGTCTCGCCCTGAACCTGCTGCATCTCGACATTGCGCTCTTCCAGTTCTCGCTCGAGCTGCGGAATTTTGCCGTGCTGAAGCTCCGCCGCCTTCGCCCAATCCGCTTCGCGCTGGGCCGTTTCCAGTTGAGAACGCATGGTGTCGAGTTGACCCTTGATTGCGCGGGCCTTCTCGATAACGTCCTTCTCCTTCTGCCAAGTCGCCCGCAAGCCCGCCGCCTTCTCCGAAAGCTCGGCCAGCTTCCGCTCGATCTGGGCAAGTCTCTCCTTGCTCGCTTTGTCCTCTTCTTTGCGAAGAGCCTCCCGGTCGATTTCGAGCTGGATAATCTGGCGCTCGACCTCGTCTATCTCGGCGGGGACGCTGTCGATCTCCATCTTGAGCCGCGAAGCCGCCTCGTCCATCAAGTCGATTGCTTTGTCGGGAAGGAACCGCTCGGTGATGTAGCGGTTCGATAGCGTCGCCGCCGCCACCAACGCGGAGTCCGTGATCCGGACGCCATGGTGGATCTCGTAACGCTCCTTCAAACCACGCAGGATCGAGATTGTCTCCTCCACGCTCGGCTCGTCGACCAGCACTTGCTGGAACCGCCGCTCCAGCGCCGCGTCCTTCTCGATGTACTTGCGATACTCGTCCAAAGTGGTGGCGCCGATGCACCGCAGTTCTCCGCGGGCGAGCATCGGCTTCAGCATATTCGCCGCGTCCATCGATCCTTCCGCCTTGCCTGCTCCCACCAGGTTGTGCAACTCGTCGATGAACAGAATCACTTGCCCATCGGCCTTCTTGATCTCGTCGAGCACCGCCTTCAGCCGATCCTCGAATTCGCCGCGATACTTCGCGCCCGCAACCAACGCGCCCAAGTCCAAGGCGATAACCGACTTGCCCCGCAGTCCCTCTGGCACGTCGCCCTTGACAACGCGTTGAGCCAAGCCCTCGACAACGGCGGTCTTGCCGACCCCCGGCTCGCCGATCAGAACCGGATTGTTCTTGGTGCGCCGGCTTAAAACCTGGATGACCCGACGAATCTCCTCGTCGCGCCCGATCACCGGGTCCAACTTGCCGTCCCGAGCCGCCTGCGTCAGGTCGTTGCCATATTTTTCGAGCGACTGGTACCGGTCCTCCGCGTTCTGGTCGGTGATCTTGCGCCCGCCGCGAATTTCCTGCACCGCCTTCAACAGCGCCGCTTTAGTCACCCCCATCGATCGCAACAACTTGCCGCTGAATCCAGGCTCGTCCGCCAGCGAAATGAGGAAGTGCTCGCTGGAGATGTATTCGTCCTCCAGCTTGCTCGCCTCGCTAAAGGCATCGTTGAAAACTTTGGTGAGCCGCCCGGACATCCCGCTGCCATGGCTGGCCGCACCGCTGACCTTGGCGGCCTTCTCCAGTTCAACCTCGACCTGCCGCCGAAGCTCGTTCGGATTCACGCCGAGCTTCTCCAAAATTGGGACGGTCACCCCGTCCGGCTGCTCAAGCATCGCGAGCAGGAGGTGCTCGACGTCGATATTCGAATGCTGATAGCGGCTTGCCGCCTGTTGAGCCTCCTGGAACGCGTCCTGGGCTTTGAGAGTTAGTTTGTCAAATCGCATGTGAGTGTATGACTATCAAGTGATCGGATATATCTATTATAACGCTCAATTCGCCGGGAGGTTCCCTTCTGGAACGTGTTCCAAACGACGATCTGGAATTAACCACATCAACGCGACCATCGTGTACAGAACGCAAGAAACGACCGGCACAAAGAAGGCAAAGCCGATCGCCACCGCGTAGATCACGACGGAAAGGATGCCCTTCACGTCCCTCCCAATCGCGCGCGCCAAGGGGGAATCGTGGCCGTTCACCCTGATGAGCATCTGCGAGAGGATGTAGTAAGCGATGCCCGCCGAGATCAACACGATGCCATACAGAGCCACAGGGCCCACCGCCAGCTTGCCCTCCCCCAGCCAAGCCGTCACAAAGGGCACGAGCGACAGCCAGAAGAGCAAATGCATATTCGCCCACAGCACCCCGCCGCTCACCCGCGTCGCAGACTGCAGCATGTGATGGTGGTTATTCCAATAAATGCCCAAGTAAACGAAACTGAGCGCGTAGGTTAGGAAGGTCGGAAGCAGGGGCTGCAGAGCCACGAGGGAAGTGGAGCCGAGCGGAGGTCGTAGCTCCAGCACCATGATGGTAAGGATTATCGCGATTACCGCATCGCTAAACGCTTCGAGTCTGCCTTTGTGCACTGGTTGGGTTGTAGCACAATGGCCCCGGGGCGTCTCAACGGATGTAGCCAGGGAATGCATCGCGCCCTTGCAAATGCCCAAACCCTTACGAAAAAAACCCGGAGCTGAGGCCTACTTTCCAATGCAGAAATCGTGGAAGATGCGGCTGATCATGTCAGGATCGGCTGTCTCGCCGGTAACCTCGCCGAGAGCGGAGATCGCTCCTCGAAGAGAAACCGAAGCCAGGTCGACCGGCCGATCATGAAGAAGCGTATCGACCGCAAGCCCCACTTCGTCCAGAGCGGCGGTAATAGGCGCCTGATGCCGCGCGTTAATCGCAACCGAGGGCTCCTCCCCCGCAAACTGCCGGATCGCCCGACGCAGCTCAGAGAGCCCAGTCCCGTCCCTTGATGAGACCCGCAAACCCGTGACCACCGAGGGGGCCAAGTCGAGCTTTGTCCCCACGATCCAAACCGGTCGATCCAGGGCAAAAACCTCCAGACGATCAGACTCCGCGTAGCCCCCAGACAAGTCGTAAAGGTACAGCACCAAGTCGCAAGTCCGGGCGATGGAGCGGGCGCGCTCGATGCCGGCGACCTCCGACTCCTCGGTCGACTCCCGAAGCCCCGCCGTGTCGATCAAAACGATCGGAAATCCCTCGAGTTCGATCGATTCCTCCACGAAGTCACGTGTCGTACCGGGAGTCGCCGTGACGATCGCCCGCTCGGAGCCCAAGAGTGCGTTCAAAAGCGAGGACTTGCCCGCGTTGGGTCGGCCAAGCAGGGCAACGCGCAAGCCGCCGCGAAGAATTCGGCCCGCCCTCGCGGATTCGTTCAAAGAACTCAGTCGAGTCTGAATCGAGACAATCCTGTCCGCGGTGGAGGACCGATCCAAATCCCCGATCTCCTCGCTGAAATCCACCGTAGCCTCGACCGCCGCGAGCACCGAGATCAGCTCTTCCCGAACCGACGAAACCTCCCGAAAGAGCGCGCCCTCCCGCTGGCGATTCGCGGCGCGAAGCTGCGCCATCGTCTGCGCCTCGATCGTATCCCGCACCGCCTCCGCCTGAGTCAGATCGATCCGCCCATTCAGAAAAGCCCGCTGCGTGAACTCACCCGGCTCGGCGAAGCGCGCTCCAGCCTCGATCGCAAGCTCGATCAGCCCCTGCACCGAAGCCGGAGACCCGTGAATAGAACACTCCGCCGCCGCCTCGCCCGTATAACTCCGCGATGCTTCGAAAAGCGCCAGATATCCATCGTCGCCATGGGCGAATCGTCCGTAGTAAAGCCGTAGCGGCCCGGCATCCTCAGGCAGCGACGTAAACAGCTTGCGGCCGATGTCCCAAGCCTCCGGACCCGAAAGCCGAACGATCGCCACCGCCGCCCGAGCAGCCCCGGTGATCGGGGCCACGATAGTGTCGAAAGGGGACGTCACGAGAGAAGTGTATTCGAGCCCCCTCTCCCGTGACGATCACACGGGAGAGGGGGTGGCCGAAGCGATCGCCGCCTCGAACTCCCCGGGAAACACCCGAAGAGCCGCCGCGACCGGCCAGGCCGCCGCATCCCCAAGCCCGCAGAACGACCGACCGTCGATCTGCTGACAGATGTCCTTTAAAAGCTGAATATCCCCCGATTGCCCCAGACCACGGCGGATGCGGTCGAGGATTTGTAGCATCCACCGCGTACCTTCCCGACAAGGCGTGCACTTCCCGCAGCTCTCGTTGGCATAAAACAGCGAGGTGCGCCAGATGAAATCGACGATGCTCGTGTGCTCGTTCAAGAAGATGCAGCCGCCCGAGCCGACCATCGACTTCACGTCCGCCATCTCCTCATAGCCGAGGATCGCCTTATCGACGTCCTCCGCCGTGATGATCGGAACCGATGAGCCGCCCGGCACGCAGGCCTTCAGCTTCCCGCCCTTCACCCCGCCCGCCATTTCCAAAAGCTCTCGCAGAGGAGTGCCGAACTCGATCTCGTAGTTGCCGGGCTTATTGACGTGCCCCGACACCGAGAAGATCTTCGTGCCGCGCGAATTCTTCGTGGACGCGCCAAGCGTCGCATACCACTCGCCGCCATTCTGCAAAATAAAGGGCGCGCAGGCGTAGGTCTCGACGTTGTTGATCAGGGTCGGGCGGTCCCAAAGGCCGGCGATGGTGGGCAGCGGCGCGTGGGGGAACTTGAGGCGCGGCATGCCCCGTTCACCCATCAGGCTGGACATCAGCGCCGACTCTTCGC
>JBBSFL010000127.1:0-8756 GCA_038238735.1 Fimbriimonadales bacterium
CGGATCGCCGCCGCCCACGGCGCACTTGGGCCCCAAGTGAACGGAACAGGCGTGTACACGCGGTACCCCTCGGCACAGACCGCGCAGCTCAACCCCGATGCGCCGCCCATCACGATCCAACCCATCGACACCCGCCAGGCGAGCATTTCCCTCAACCTCCCGATCGATATCTCTGGCAATCTGCGCCGAAATGTAAAGGCCGCGCAGGCGAACAACCGAGCCTCGAAGGAGACTCTTCAAGCGCAACGGAATCAGGCACGGCTAAGCGCGCGGCAAGCGTTCATCGCCGTCCTGAGAGCGGCGGCCGCGGTTGGCGTCCAGCAGCAAGCGGTGACCGACGCGACCGAAAATCTGCGCATCCAAACGGTGCGGTTCAATGCGGGCGCGGTGGCGAAAGTTAACGTTGTACGAGCAAACGCTCAGTTGGAGCAGGCGAACAGCGATCTGATCAACGCCCAGAACGGGCTTCAAACGGCAAAGGAAAACTTTAACAACACGCTGGCGCGACCGATCGAAACTCCGGTCACCCTTGTAGAGATTGAGACCCTCCCCGACGTGACCGCCGATCCCGACGGCCTTGTCGCCACCGCGCAGAAGTCGCGACCCGAAGTTCGATCGCTGCAGGACACGCAGGACGCCCTGGCGAGTAGCCGCCGAGCCCTCGAGGCTGGCCAAAACCCTTCCCTTGCGGTTGGCATCAATACTTCTCGTAACTTCGATCCGGGTGCGTTCGGGCAGAACACGACTACGGTCGGCACCTTGACCTTGAACGTGCCGATTTTCGACTCCGGGATCACCCGAGCCAGAGTGCGCGAGGCTCGGCAGAACGAAGAGCTCAATCGGATTCAACTGCAGCAGACCCAACTCACAGTGTCTCTCCAAGTGAGACAGGCGATCACGAACGTGATCAGCGCGCGTGCCCGACTCGCCTCGGCTCAACAACAGGTGCAGCTTTCGGAGGAGAATCTCCGAATCGCCCGGGTGCGAAACGAAGCCGGGCAAGGCATTTTCCTGGAAATCGTCGACGCGGAGACCCAGCTCACGCAAGCGCGAAACACACTCGTTTCGGCTCGATACGACTATCTGAACGCATACGCGCAACTGCAGCAAGCGGTAGGCGCAGATCAAATCAACACCGTAGGCTCGCCGAGTCCGCGAGAGGGCAAATAGATGAGGATTGGAATTTGGATCGCCGCCGGTGCGGCTTTGTTGGCCACCGGCTGCGTGGACCGGCCCGCGCAGGAGCGCGCCAAGGTAACCCAGGGGATCGTGACCAATCCGGTCAAGCTCGTCTCGGTTCAGCCGGCTCAGACGAAAAATGTTAGCGAGACGCTGGACATCATCGGCCAGGTCGTCACCGCCAACGATTCCGAGATCAGCGCCAAGCAATCGGGACGCCTCATTCGGGTTTCGATCAAGGACGGCGACAGCGTCTCTGCCGGCCAGGTGATCGCCGAGCAGGATTCAACCCAGCTTCAGGCGACGTACCGTCAGGCTCTCGCCGGGGTCGCCTCTGCCCGATCCCAGCTCGCTCAAGCGATCCAAACGGCGGTTCTCTCGCCCGGCAAATCGGCCGCGGCTGTTCGCCAAGCCCAAGCGCAGGTCTCGTCCTCGCGACAATCGATCAAGTCGGCGTTGGCAAATCTTAGCAAGGTAAAGGCGGGGGGCAGAGTCGAGGAGCGGCAGGCCGCCGAAGCTCAGCTCCGTAGTGCCAAGTCCAACCTCGACAAGGCGAAGAAAGACCTTCAGCGGATGCAGACGCTCGTGGCTCAAGGCGCGGCGGCGCAGAGCGATCTCGACGCTGCCCAGTCCGCCTTCGAGTCCGCTCAGTCGTCGTACGACTCAGCCGTGCAGAGCCGCGACATGCAGCTCACCGCCCGCCCCGAGGACATCCAGATTGCCCAGGCTTCGGTCGATCAGTCGAGAGACGCTCTCCGGCAGTCCGAGGAGGCACTCCGCGCGGCCCAGGCTCAGCAGAAAATGGATGTGTTGTTGAACGACGCCGTCCGAACCGCCCAAGCTCAAGTAAGCGCAGCCCAAGCCCAAGCCGACGCGGCTCGCGCCGCGATCGACGACACAAAGATTCGATCCCCGTTCAGTGGCAAGGTCGCAGGGAAACCGATGCAGGCGGGATCCATCGCCTCGGCGGGAACAACCATAGCCCGGATAGTCGGCTCGCAGGGCGCCTACATCGAAGGACAGGTGCCCGAAGATCAAGTCAGCGCCGTAACCGAGGGACGCCCGGTGAAAGTCGTCATCGACGCGCTCCCAGGGAAGACCTTCAGCGGAGTGGTACAGGCGATCAGCGGCGTGGGATCAAACGTTGGCCGCCTATTCACGATCCGTATCGGACTCGTTGGCTCCATCGCCGAAGTCCGGCCAGGGATGTTCGCCCGCGGAAGCGTCCAAGTTCAGACTGCAGCCGGCGCAACCGTCGTCCCTGCCACCGCGATCGTCCGGAAAAATAACCAGGACACCATCTTCCTTGCCGAAGGAGACAAGGCCAAAGCCGTCGCCGTAACCCGCGGGATCGCCGAAGGCGACGTCGTGCAAGTGGTGGGAGCCGTCAAACCCGGTGATCCGGTTGTCGTTCAGGGCCAAAACGATCTGGACGACGGAGTCAAGATCAAGGTCGACAAGCCGGGGACGGAGGCCACTCCCGCCGGAGCCTAACCATGGGACTTACACGCGCCGCCATCGCACGCCCGGTCTTCGTGCTCATGCTCATGATCGCTGCCTTCCTCATGGGCACCATGAGCTACAACAGCATGCGGCTAGAGCTGAACCCGGAGATCAGCAGCGGCATCGTGTCCGTTCAGACCTCCTACCCCGGCGCGAACGCCGACACGATCAACACCCAGGTTTCTAAGAAGGTCGAAGAGTCCGTCTCCAGCGTGAATAACGTCCAGGAAGTGACGAGTACCTCGACCGAGGGCAACTCCAGCGTCATCGTACAGCTCGTCACCGGCGCGAACTCGGACATCGCCCTGAACGACGTGCGATCCAAAGTCGACGCGATCGCAAACCAGCTCCCGAAAGACGCGCTTAAGCCGAACGTTTCGAAGTTCGACTTCGCCACCTCGCCCGTCCTCGTCCTTTCCTTCTCCAGCACGAAGCTCAGCAGTCAACAACTCCGAGATCTGATCGACGACAAGATCGCCGACCGCTTCTCCCAGATCAACGGCGTGGCGTCGGCCGGCGTTCAAGGTGGAGACGTCAGACAAATTCAAGTTCAGGTGCGTCCAGAGAAGCTCGTCTCATACGGCATCGGAATTAACGACGTAGTCCAGGCGATCCAGTCGGCGAACATCGACGCTCCCGGCGGCCGCCTCCGAACCCACACGCAAGAGTTAACTGTCCGCGTTTACAACCAATTCGAGACGGTCGACCAGCTCCGCAAGCTTAGATTCACGATCTCCGATCCCAGGGACCCGAACGCGAGAAAGGCCGTTAACCTCACCGACGTCGCCGACGTGGTCGATACGGTTCGGGACCGGACCGCCTACTCGCGGCTGAACGGCAAAGACGCGATCGTCATGTCCATCCAGAAGACGATCGAAGGCAACAGCGTCGACATCACGAAGTCGGCGGACGCGGCGATCGCGATGGTTCAGAAGGAATACGCCGACCAAGGCATCCACATCGAGAAAACCTTCCAGTCCGCGAAGATGATCCAGGACTCGCTGTCTGACCTCAACTTCTCGCTGATGTTCGGCATCTTCCTCGTAGCGGCGATCGTTTTCGTCTTCCTCCACAATTTCCGCGGGACGCTCATCGTGGCGCTCGCCATTCCTACCTCGATCTTCGCGTCCTTCATCGCGCTGAAGCTCGCCGGATTTACGATCAACAACATGTCGATGTTGGCGCTGTCGCTCGCCATCGGCGTGCTTGTGGACGACGCAATCGTCGTTCTGGAAAACATCTATCGCCACCTCAAGATGGGCGAAGATCCGCGCGAAGCTGCGATCAACGGCCGCGCCGAGATCGGCCTCGCCGCGATTGCCATCACCATGGCAGACGTCGTCGTGTTCCTCCCGATCGCCTTCATGGGCGGCATCGTCGGCCAGTTCTTTAAGCCGCTAGCCTTGACCTTCGTCTTCGCCACGCTGTTCTCGCTCTTCGTCTCCTTCACCCTCACCCCGATGCTCGCCTCGCGCTGGTACCGCCGCGGCGAGGACATGGAGCATCCCTCGGGGCGCTTCGCCCAATGGTTCGAGAGGCGGTTCTCGCGGCTCGAGGACGCCTATCGGCGTGCCCTTGAATGGTCGCTTAATCACCGCTGGTTTGTCTTCACTACGGGCTTCGTCATCCTCATTGCGGTCTTCATGTTCATCGGCGGCGCTTCGGTTCCAGCCAGCTTGCCCAAGGATCTCGTCGGGAAGCCAGGCGCCCCAACCGTCGGCATCCCCGGTGCGTTCAAGGCCGGTCTCGGCCTCCTGCCGATGGCGATCACCCTTGGCGTGCTAACGACCGTCGTGAACCTGATTCGACGTCGCGGCTTCAGCCTTAAGTACATCCTGTCGGCCCTGGCGTTCGCGATGATCTTCCCGATCGCATCCATGGCCGGCTTCGCCTACGGACAGTGGAAGAAGGAACCCGTCTTCAAGTTCAGCTTCGCGCCGGATTCCGATGCCGGACAGGTCAGCGCGAGCATCGAGCTGCCCGCTGGATCGAGCCTCGAGCAGACCCAGAAGTACGTCGAGATCGTCGAGCAGAAGATGCAGACCGATCCGGACGTCAAGTACGTCATCTCGAACCTCGGCGGCGCGGGCGGCGGATCCTTCTCCAGCGGAAATTCGGGCCCGAACTACGCCCAGGTCAGCGCGACCCTCTACGACAAGAAATCGTTTACCGATAACTTGAAAAAGCAGACTGAGCACCTGCGCACCAGGTCCTCCGACACTGTTTCCGCTGACCTGCTCGTAAAGATCGGCCGAATTCCCGGCGCCAAGATCAACGTCTCCGCGGCCAGCGGCTTCGCCTTCGGCTCTGCGTTCCAAATTTCGCTCACGTCCGACGACCGAGCCAGCCTCATGGCGACCGCCGAGAGGATCCGCGCCGCCTTCGCGGGCGGAGCCGTGCCGGGCGTCATCAATCCCGACATCAGCTCCAAGCCGGGGAAGCCCGAGATTCGCGCCGTGCCCGACCCCGCAACGATGGCCGACAACAACGTCACCACCCTCGATCTCGCGTCGGCGGTTCGAACGCTCTACACGGGCAACACCGACTCGAAGCTCCGTTATCTTGGCCGCGAATACGACATCGACGTAACGATGAATCCGGAATACCGGAACAATCCGGCCGTCGTGGCGCTAGTCCCGGTCAAGTTCAGCCAGGGCAGACCGATCCTGCTCGGCAACGTCACCCACATCACCTCGGCACCGGGCGTCAGCAAGATCACCCGCCGCAACCGCGCCGAAGAGGTGCTCGTCACCGCCGACATGCTGCCGGGCTTCTCCAACGGCACCGTCCAGGCCCAGATCGACAACTGGCTGAAGGACAACAAGGTCATCCCCGCAAACGTGAACTACCGCCCCCTCGGCCAAGCCGATGCGCAGGCCCGCGAGGGCGCCTATCTGTTCGGCGCGATGGGCATCGGTTTGCTTCTCGTCTACATGCTGCTGGCCTCGCTTTACGATAACCTGCTGTACCCGTTCATCATCCAGCTCGCCCAGCCGATGGCGATGGTCGGCGCTCTCATGGCGCTGATCATCTTTAACAAGCCGCTGAACATCGTCGGCATGATCGGCGTGATTGCGCTCATAGGGCTAGTGGGTAAGAACGCCATCCTGGTCGTCGACTATACGAATACGCTTCGCGACAGGGGCAGGAGCCGCCACGACGCCTTGGTCGAGGCCGGCCCGACCCGGTTGCGCCCGATCATGATGACCACCCTGGCCCTCATCCTCGGCATGCTGCCGGTCTCCCTCGCGATCGGCCGGGGCTCGGAGTTCCGCGAGACGATCGGCATCACGATCATCGGCGGTATCACCGTATCGACCCTGCTGACCCTGCTCGTCATCCCGTGCTCGTACACGATCTTCGACGACATGTCGATCGGCCTAGGAAAGCTCTTCTACGGCCGCCGTCGCCGTCAAGACGCAGCCCTACTCGCAGAAGAAGTCCCGCCAGTCCAAATCGAACCTCCAGTCTTCCCGCCCGTAGCGTAGCCCTTTTGCGGTCCACTGAAACCGACAGGCTCTTCCGCCACAATCGCACTTGATACTATTCCCCAGTAGACATCTATGGTGGGAGGGAGTATCATGCCCGTGGTCGCAGAAAGAAGAAAATCATGGGTGGCGTTTTAGATTTTGTTCAGAAAGGCGGAGTGATGATGTATCCGCTGATCCTTTGTTCGGTGCTGCTGATCGCTTTGGCGATCGAGCGCGCGTTCACTCTCCGGCGAGCTTCGACCGATGGGGAGGAGTTGTTGGATAGCGTGAAGTCCGCTTATCAACTTGGCGGCGATCCTTCACAAGCGATGCAACTCGCCACATCGACCCGCAGTGTCCTCGGACGGATGTTTGCGCGAGGCCTGCGGAACGCCCATCGCGACGCGGATGCTATCGAGATGGCGATGGAGCAGGAGGCCGCAAATGATGCTCCTGCGCTTGAAGCGAACCTGCCCGTGATCAAGACTATCGTCAATATCGCCCCGTTGCTCGGGCTACTGGGCACGATCGCGGGAATGATTTCATCGTTCCGAGCCGCCAGTGCAAAAGGTCTGAGTAACCCAACAGAAATTCTGGGCGGCATCTCGGAAGCCCTGATCTCAACGGCCACCGGGATTACCCTCGCGGTGATCGGGTTCGTGCTCTACAATTACTTCGCCAATCTCGTTAGAAAGACCACCGAGGACATGGAGTATTACGGCGCTGAGCTTGTGAATTACCTCACGGGCAGGGTCGATTGAATTACAGCCTCAAGGCTTTGCGGCGTTGCCTCCTTGCGAGGGAGCACTAGATGGCCCGCGCCATGCGACGGCGGGTTCGCTTGGGCCGCCGGAAGCCGGTAGAGGAGCCCGAAATCATCGTGATTCCGATGATCGACGTGATGATGTTCCTCCTGTTCTTCTTCATGGTCGCCTCGCTGGCGATGGTGGTGCAGAACGCGATTCCAGTTCAGCTTCCTAAGGCGGCGACGGGGAAAGACGAATCCGTGCAGCGCGTGACAATCACGCTGAAACCGGAAGGCACGATCTTTCTGAACACGAAGCTGACGACGATCGATCATCTGGAAGCCGATCTGGAAGCGTTGAAGGTTGGGCCCAAGAGCTCGGTGACCCTGAACGCCGATGAAAGAGTTCCCTACGGGACGGTGGTGTCGGTGATGGACGAGGCTCGCAAGGCTGGGATCCCCGGATTCGCGTTCGCGATTAACCGGAAGAAGTAGTCATGGCAAGAAGGCGCCAGAAGAATCCGTTGCTCGCGAAGATCCTCCTGATCTCCCTGGCGGTGCATGCGATCGCACTGCCTGTTCTTGCCCACTACGGGGCTTTCTCGAAGATATCCAGAGTGTTCGGAGCCTCCCAAGTGGTGATGATCGCGCCAGCGCCCGAGGAGCGCCCGAAGGAGAAAGTGCCCGCCAAGCAAGCGAAGAAGGCGGAGAATCAGCCGGCGACGAAAAAGGGCGCGTCTGCGCCGAGTCATTCCGCCGCGAGGCAGCACTCGAACTTGAATCAGCCGGCCGTCGTGGCGTCCGGGCCGGGTTCGGGCGGCACGGGTCCGGCGATCGAGCAGGGGACAGGCAAGGCGGGGGAGGTTCCGACGGTCAAGCCGAAGGGGCCGCCTGAAGCCGGCGCTCCGACAGGGTCGGCTCCATCAACCTCCCCGCGGAATGAGACGACTCCGCAACCCACGGCATCACCAACTCCGAAGCCAGCGGAACCCACTCCCGCCGCCCCGAAGCGGGTGCCGGTTTATCGGGAAGCAGAGGCGACTTACCAGCCAGAGCCGGTGATTCCCGACGAGTTCCGCGCGGAGGCGCTGGACAAGACGTGCGTGCTAGAGCTGACGGTGGGGGATTCCGGGGCCGTGACCTCCGCTCGCGTGTCCACTTCCTGCGGGATACGGGAGCTAGACGAACTTGCCTTGCGAACGGCGAAAACCTGGCGCTTTCAGCCAGCGACAGCGGACGGCGCGCCAATGGAAGGGCATGTTCGCCTGAGGATCGAATTTAGAGTCGAATGAAAAGAATTTTAGTGCTGGCTTTAGGAATGGTGGCGGCTCCCGCCCTCGCGGGGACTCGGTTCCTCGTCGTCGATCCAGTTTCTGGCGTTCCGGTTTCTGGCAAGGTCGAAGTGATCGTCGGGGGGCGGGTGGTTCGGTCGCTCTGGGCTTTGGGCGTGCCTTCGGACGAGTTTGATTCCTATGTGACAAATAGGTTTTATGTTGGACCCGCAGCAGGGAATGTTGTCGTTCTTCGAGCGGGGCAGACCCTCGCCCTTCAGGCTCAGAACGGGCCGCCGGTCAAGGAGATCAGCATCGTCGTCCGCGCGAGCCGGCTCGTCGCGGCTAAGCCGCCAGCGGGAGCGAGCGGTACGACTCGCGACCGCGGCGATCTCGGCAAGTTCAACAACACGACGGGCGGCGACCAGAAGACGCTGGTGAAGGGGCAGTCGGGTGTCGCCGAGGACTCCGCCGGGCAATCCCACGTGCGCGGGGAGCACGCGGAGATCTCGTATGTCGTCGACGGCGTTCCCCTTCCCGACACGCTATCCGGCCGCCAGGGTTCAGTGGTCGTGCCTTCGACGATCC
>JBBSFL010000128.1:0-8752 GCA_038238735.1 Fimbriimonadales bacterium
GCGCACCATTTCGGTATCAGATGTGGCCATCGGCTTTTGCCGGCGCCCGATCAGTGAGCGTCCTTCCCATTTCCCGAAGATAGCATCGGTTGCGGCGATTGCCGCGGTGGCTGCGAAGGAGAGGCAAAGCAAGAATCTTGCGAGAGAAGCCATGGCGGGTCGATTATACGTCGATTCGGCACGTGGGAGGGCCACGCTCTGTCGTGCCTAGCGCGGGCGGAGCCGCGCCCTCCCGAAGCAGTTCGGGGTGACTTGCTGAGATAATCAGGTGGTGCCGCACGATTTTTTTAGCGCCAAGCCCGGTGATCTCGAACCTGGGATCGCTTATGGGCTACTCACTGCGATCGTGCAGCCCCGGCCGATCGCTTTCGTTAGCTCGGTTAGCGCTCAGGACGAGCCTAATTTGGCGCCGTTTAGCTTCTATATGGTGGGTGGAACGAATCCTCCGAGTCTCATGGTTTCGCCGGTTTTGGGTCCGGGCGGGCGGAAGAAGGACAGCCTGCGGAATATGGAGGAGACCGGCGAGTTCGTGGTTTCGGCCCTTCATCGCGAAATGGCCGAGGGGATGAACCGTGCGAGCCAGTCGTTCGAGGCGGAGATCTCGGAGTGGGAAGTGGGCGGCTTTACCCCTCTGCCGAGCGTTCTTGTTCGACCGCCGCGTGTCGCGGAGAGCTTCGCCCAGTTCGAGTGCAAGGTTTTCAAGATCGTCGAGCATGGAGACGGGGCGGGAGCCGCTCGATACGTGATCGGGGAGGTTGTGCAGGTCCATCTAGCCCGCGAGCTTTGGCGCGATGGATCCTTGCACCTGGCGGGGATGCGTCCGATCAGCCGAATGGGGGGTCCGGAATATTTGGATACCGCGGCCATGGAGATTTTTTCCCTCGAACGCCCTAAGGAGTGACCTGCGCCCTTTTCTTAGTGGTTATCACCCACTGGGCTGCGGTGGCCAGCACCGATACCTCAGAACGTGCCGGTAAGGGCCTCATTGAGGCGAGCCGCTAGACTCCGCCGACCCACCGTCCGAACTGATAGATCGCGACGGCGAAGACGTACGCCAAGACCGTCATGTAGGTGAAGACGAACCAGGGCCACTTCCAGGAATTGGTCTCGCGTTTGATCGTCGCGAGGGTCGACATGCATTGGCAGCAGAGGGCGAAGAAGACCATGAGGCCAACGGAGGTCCAAGCGTTGAAGAGCGGCTTGCCGGTTGGCCATCGGGCGTCTTTGAGGGCGCCTCTTAGGTTGCCGGGATGGTCCGCGTCAACGTCGCCGAGAGAGAAGATAATGCCCATCGACGGCACGACCATCTCGCGCGCCGGGAAGGCGGCAAGGATGGAGGTGGTGATGCGCCAATCGAATCCAGCCGGGACGAAGGCGGGTTCGATGGCGTGGCCGAAGCTTCCGAGGATCGAGTGTTCGAGCTGGGCTTCGTCGATTTTCTTGTCGATGTCCTCCTTCTTAGCGGCCGCGTTTTGGGAGACTGCAGTTTGCTGGATGCGAGTCTTCTGGGCTTCGGATAGGCGCGGGAAATAGCTCAGCACCCAGATCACGAGGGACATGAACACGATCACCGTGCCGGCCGTTTTCACGAAGACGCGCGATCGGAAGTACATCGCGAGCCAGACATCTCGCAGTCGCGGCATCTGGTAGGGCGGGAGTTCCAGCAGGAACGGCAGCCGCCGACCCTTCAACATTTTCTTATTCAGGAACCACACGACGGGAATCGCTACCAACAGACCCAAAAAGTGCATTGCGAACAGGGTGAAGGCCGCCCAAAACGGGCCGAAGCGCGGCTCGATAAAGGCGCTGATGAGGAGCAGGTACACCGGCAGTCGCGCCGAGCACGACATGAGCGGGGCCACGAGGATCGTAGCGAGCCGACTCTTCTGGTCGGGCATCACGCGCGCCGCCATGATGCCGGGGATCGCGCAGGCGAAGGAGCTGAGCAGCGGTATGAACGCGCGGCCGTTGAGGCCGCACCAGCCAAGCAGCTTGTCCATCAAGAACGCGGCCCTCGACAGGTAGCCCGTCCCCTCCAGCACGGCGATGAAGAAGAACAGGATCATGATCTGGGGCAAGAAGACCATGACGCCCCCCACACCCGCGATCAATCCCTTCACAACCGCCGACTGCAAGATCGGCACACCCGCCAGCAACGGGGAGACCAGTCCTGCGAGCCAGTCGAAGCCGGCTTGAATCCAATTCATCAGGGGCTGGGAGAACGTGTAGATCGACTGGAAGACCAAGTACATGATCGCGCCGAAGATCAGCAGGCCACCGATCCGGTTCGTCAGGAAGGTGTCGATCTTGTCGGTCAGTGTGCGCTTGCGGGGACCCTTAGGTTCGCTGAGAGACGCGCGTTGGACCATGCTCGCCCACGCGTAGCGGCTGCTGACGTCGAGGGTGGGTTTGGCGAGACCCTCGCTTTCCAGTTGGGCACGAGCTTCGTCGAAGGCTTCCCGGACCTCCGGGTAGGTGACGAGAAAGTCTTCGGTGTCGTCGGGAGATCGCAAGAGCGCCCGGCGGATTTCGGCGCTGTTGAAGTCTGCTCCGAGACGCGCCATGCGTTCGCGCAGCGATGCGACCTTCGTTTCTAAAGCTACCGGCAAGCCCAGGTCAAGCGCGGGCACATGGGGACTTTCCAGATTTCGGGCGATCGCCGCCTTCAGTTCCTCGGTGCCCTTGCTCTTGTGACCGACGACCGGGACGACCTCCACATCGAGGAGGTTGGATAGCCTACTCAGGTCGAGGTTTCGTCCCTCGGCTTGGACGCGGTCCACCATCGTGAGCGCGACGAGGGTCGGAATGCCGAACTCGGCCACTTGGGTGAAGAGAAAAAGGTTGCGCTCCAGGTTGCCCGCGTCAACGACGCAGACGACGAGATCCGGTTTGTGGCCGTCCAAGGTGCCCGCGATGGTTGCGGCGGCAACCCGCTCGTCCTCGCTCTGGGGGTTCAGGCTATAGAGTCCAGGGATGTCGATGACTTCGACCTGCTCACCCTCGAGGCGAAGTTGTCCAACGATGCGCTCGACGGTAACGCCGGGATAGTTGCCGACTTTTTGGTGGGAGCCGGTGAGGCTGTTGAAGAGGGTCGTCTTCCCCGCGTTCGGGTTGCCAACGATGGCGACGACGGAGGTCTTGTGTTTGGCAGCGGGCACAGGCACCGCTAGTCGATCCGCTCGACCTCAAAACAGGAGGTCTCCTTCTTGCGAAGGCAAAGTCGATAACCTCGGACGTCGATCTCGAACGGATCTCCGAAGGGGGCGACCTTCACAACTCGGAATTCGGTGCCTTCGGTGAGGCCCATCTCCTGCAACCGTTCAAGCTCGCATGGACACTTGAGGATGCGGACGATGCGCGCACGCATTCCCTTCTTCAGCGCGGAGAACTGGATCGTTTGCCGGTCTTGCGAAACCATCTTTTTCAATCTACCCAAAAACGTATTGTTTAGACGCTCGGTAGGGCGAAAAGATCAGTTCGGGCTGGAGATCGTCAAATCGGGTCTTTGCTGCTTGTCGTTCTAGTGCCTATCGGTCTTAGATCTAATAAGTCTATAGACTTATGGTCATGTCAGACTCCTAGGGCCAAGGGAGTTTGACTGCTCTCCTAAAGAAACAATGTCCGCTTATTCAAATCTCCTCGACCGATATCGCGACCTTCATGCGCTGCAGGCGGCAGCCGGATTGATGGGCTGGGATCAGCAGGTGCTGATGCCAGCGGGCGGTACTCCGGCCCGAACGGCGCACCTAAGCGTTTTGGCTCGCCTGCGGCATCAGTTGCTTACCTCAGACGAGACTCGCCGAATGCTGGAGAATGCGGAGAAGGAGGTTGGGCCCGACGGCGTCGAGGGGGCGAACCTTCGAGTTTTTCGTAGGGAACTCGACCAGAAGACCAAGCTGCCTCTAGAACTCGTGCAGCGCAAGGCAGAAGCCTCTTCAGCGGCTTACGAGGTTTGGAAGAAAGCGAAGGCGGAAAGCGACTTCGCCTCGATGCGACCTTATTACGAGCAGCTCTTCGACATTGCCCGCGAGACTTCGGGGCTGTTGGGGGGCGGCGAGCAGGTCTATGATTCGCTGCTGGACCAATTCGAAGAAGGCGCTCGCTACGAAGATGCGAGGCAGATGTTCGACGCGATAAAGCGTCCGATCTCAGACCTTATGAAGCGGATCGCCGAAGAGGGCGTTCAGGTGGACGATTCCCCGCTCGCCAAGGATTTCGACCGTCCAAGGCTGCGGCAATTCGCAGAAGAGACCGCGCGGCAAATCGGATTCGACTTCGATCGGGGCAGGCTCGACATCGCGCCGAACGCGTTTTGTGGCGGCTCCAGCTCGGGCGACGTCCGCATGACGACTCGCGCCAGCAACCACTTCCGCGGCATTATGTCGTCCTCACTTCACGAGATGGGACACGGTCTTTACGAGCAAGGGTCCCCGCCCGCTTGGGATCAGACGCCCTTGGCCGGGGGCACTTCTCTGGCGGTTCACGAGAGCCAAAGTCGCCTCTGGGAAAACATCATCGGCCGCTCCCGCGGATTCTGGGCGTTCTTTCTTCCCCGCTTGCAGCAGGTCTTCCATGAACTCTCCGACGTGACGCCGGATCAGATGTGGCGGATGATGAGCAAGGTCGACCCGACCTTTATCCGCGTTGGATCGGACGAGCTGACCTACAACATGCACATTCTCGTGCGGTTTGAGTTGGAGGTTGAGATCCTGACCGGGCAGTTGGCGGTGAAAGACCTGCCGGAGGCGTGGAACGCGAAGTATTTTCACTACCTCGGCATCACGCCGCCGAACAACGGGCTCGGGTGTCTGCAAGACGTGCACTGGTCGCGAGGCTCGATCGGCTACTTCTCGACCTACGCGATGGGCAATTTGATCGGCGGGTCGATTTGGACGAAGCTGATCGGCGAGATCGGCGATCCCGAAGAGGATTTCTCAAGAGGCCACTTCGCGCCGGTCTGGGGTTGGCTGCAGGATCGTATCTATTCGCGGGGCAAGCTGCTTCAACCGAGGGCGCTGGTCGAGTCGATCACGGGCGACTATTTGAACCCACAGCCATGGCTCGACTATGCGACCGCGAAATATTCGTCCGTTTACAGTTTGTCGCGGCAAGGTTAGCCTCAGGGTGCCGAAGGGCAAGGCGAACTCGAAACTCTCCCTGGGATCGTAACCAAGCCATCGCGGCGACCCGGAGGAACGCCGGAGAGCTAAAAGACTAGCGCCAGCCGTGGAACAGGGCGCTGACCGACTCGTTCGTGTGAATACGGCGGATCGCGTTCGCTATCAACGGCGCGGATTCGAGGACAGTCAGCTTCTCAAAGCGCTTATCCTCGGGAATCGGAATGGTGTCGAGCATTACGATCGCCGAGATGCAGGACTCTTGCAACCGTGCGGCAGCATCTCGGGAAAATACTGCGTGGGTTGCGCAGGCGACAACCTCTTTGGCGCCGCGCTTCATCAGCGCCTCGGCGCCGGAGACGATCGATCCGCCCGTATCGATCATGTCGTCGATCATCAAACATTTCTTGCCCTGGAAGTCGCCCACGATGTCGAGAACCTCGACTTTATTTGGAGCCGGACGCCGTTTAGCGATAACCGCGAAGGAGCAGCGGAGTTGCTCCGACATCGATTTGGCCCGGCCCAGACCCGCGACGTCGGGGCTCACGACGACGACGTCCTCCTCCTTGTGGAGGCGCTGCTTGATGAAGTACTCAGCAAGGATCGGGCCTCCGTAAAGGTGATCGACCGGGATATTGAAGAACCCTTGAATCTGCTCGGCGTGCAGGTCGACCGCCACGACGCGGTTCGCGCCGCACATCTGGATAATGTCTGCGATGAGACGAGCCGTGATCGGCTCGCGGGGCTTAATCTTCTTATCCTGCCGCGCGTATCCATAGTAGGGCATCACTACGGTCATGCGGCGGGCAGAGGCGCGGCGGAATGCGTCTAGCATGATGAACAGCTCCATCAAGTTGTCGTTGGTGGGGCAGCAAGTGGGTTGGATGAGGAAGATTTCGTTGCCGCGGGCGCTCTCCTCCACCATGATCTGGATCTCGCCGTCCGCGAAGTGGCTTGCCGTCAGGCGACCAAGTTCCACGCCGAGACAGGCGGCGATGCGCTGGGCGAGAGGAAGATTCGCGTTGCCCGCGAATAGCTTCATCCCGCTCAAGTCGGAGCCGTTTAGCTCTGAGGGTTTCGTTTCTGCCGCCACTGTTGTGCCCATCCTTCCCTTGTTTCCTGCCTTGCCCGTCCAAATGCGCCGGAATTCTCCGGCACGTCTTTCGTGATCACACTTCCCGCTGCAATGATCGCGCCATTCGATAGAGTAACTGGTGCGACGAGAGTGCTGTTCGATCCGACGAAAACTCCGTCGCCGATCGTGGTCTGGTGTTTCCGAAACCCGTCGTAGTTGCACGTGATCGTGCCCGCGCCGATGTTCGTTCGGACGCCCACCGTGGCGTCGCCGATGTAGGAAAGATGGTTCACCGCGGTTCCCTCGCCGAGGGTCGATTTCTTGACCTCGACGAAGTTGCCGATCTTAACGGCTTTGTGGAGGATGGTTCCGGGGCGCAGATGGGAGAACGGCCCGACCTTTACTCCGTTATGGAGCACGGCCTGGTCGATCTGGCTAAAATAGATGTAGCATCCGTCCCCGATCTCGCTGGACTTGATTCGTGTGGATGGGCCGATGTGGCAGTTCGCCCCGATCGCCGTGTCGCCCGATATGTAGGTCTGGGGCTCGATCACCGTATCCGGCCCGATCGAGACGTCGAGGCCTATGTAGATTGACTCAGGATCGATCAGGGTCACGCCGTTCATGGCGTGACGCTTGAGAGTCCGCAGGCGCAATTCCCGATCCGCCTCGGCAAGCTGCCAGCGGTCGTTGACGCCCTTGAGGATCGAAGCATCTCGGAAGATCTTCGCCTCCACATACTTCCCTTCCCCGACGAGCTTTTCCAGCACGTCGGTCAGGTAGTACTCACCCTGCTTGTTGGCTTTGCCGAGAGTCGGGAGAATCCTGAACAGGTCGGCCGCTTCGAAAACGTACAAGGCCGCGTTGACCTCTTTGATTTCCTGCTCTTCGGCGGTCGCTTCCCTCTGCTCGACGATGTGAGAGAAGGCGCCGTCCTTCCGAACGATTCGGCCGTAGCCGTGCGGATCGTCGACGATAGCGGTGGCGAGCGTGCAGTTGGCGTTCGCCGCGCGATGGTAGGCGAGGAGTTCGGCGACGACCTCCGCGGAAAGCAAAGGCGTGTCGCCGGCCGCGACGAGCACCGGGCCCTCATGATTTTGGAGCAGCTCTTGCGCCATCAAAACAGCGTGGCCCGTGCCGAGCTGTTCCCGCTGCCAAACATAGCGATACTTCTCTCCGAGGGCGGCTTGAAGCTGCTCGCCTTCGTGACCGATTACAAGAATTGGCTGGTAGACGCCGGCTTCGTCGAGGGCTCTACCGACCAGGTCGGCCATGGGGGTCCCGCAGACCGCGTGGAGGCACTTCGGCATCGCCGATTTCATTCGGGTGCCCTTCCCTGCGGCGAGGATCAATCCGGCGATAGTCTGCGACATGGACGGCAAAGCCCGCTCCTCGCCAAAGGCTCGGAATGTTAACGGGACCCCTTATTGTGGCAGGTTTTGCGGCTTTTCGGACCTCGCTTGGTCGGAGTCTGCTGTACGCAACAAGCCATAATCGCCGTAGTAAGCGTTGGACGCCCTATGAGCCTGCAGATCAGCTATCCGCGCCGGAATACTACGCCCTGTGTAGTCGGGCCCGTCACGATGGGCACCGGACATCCTGTGCTTGTCCAGTCGATGATCACGGAGGAGACTCGCAACATCGACGCGTGCGTCGAGCAGATCATCGCCCTGCACCGAGTTGGGTGCGAACTGGTCCGGGTGACAACGCCTTCTCTGGGTGAGGCCCAGGCGATGGAGGAGATTCGAGCAAAGGTGACGGAGCGCTATGGCTATGTCCCTCTAACGGCCGACGTGCACCATCAGGGATCGGACATCGCGGTCGAGGCCGCCAAGCATGTCGACGAAGTGAGGGTCAATCCGGGGCTCTTCGTATTCAAGCGCCATGGCTCGCGGGCGAAGAACGCGGCTTCCCCAGACATGGACTTCCGTGGACGTGGCGGCGATAGCGAGATCGAACGGCTTCGCGAAGAGCTTGCCTATGGCGCGACCGAATGGGCAGAGGAGCTGGCCGCGGTCGAAGAGAGCTTCGTGCCGGTGATCGAGGCCTGCAAGAAACACGGCCGGGCTATGCGAGTCGGCGTGAACCACGGCTCTTTGTCCGAGCGCATGCTCGTCACCTACGGCGACACGCCCGAAGGGATGGTGCAGAGCGCGCTCGAGTACCTCCGCCTCTGCGAGAAGCATGGCTACACGAATCTGAACATCTCGCTGAAGGCAAGCCGCGTCCCGATCATGGTGGCGGCGAACCGGCTAATGGTAGAGCGAATGGATGAGGCCGGTATGGCTTATCCCTTGCACATCGGAGTCACGGAGGCTGGTGATGGCGACTACGCCCGTATTAAGTCCACCGCAGGTATCGCGACACTTCTGATGGAAGGCATCGGCGACACGATTCGGGTGTCGCTCTCCGAAGACCCGATCAACGAGATTCCGGTCTGCTACGACATACTACAGTCGCTCGGCCTGCGCAAGACAAAGGTCGAATACATCGCTTGTCCCTCCTGCGGCCGGACGAAGTTCAATTTGCCGATCGTTCTCCACCAGGTTCGAGAGGCGAC
>JBBSFL010000129.1:0-8721 GCA_038238735.1 Fimbriimonadales bacterium
GCTCTGGTGAAGCTCACCGGAGATCGCCGGGAGGCGAAAAAGGTTCTTCGCGAGGCGCGGGAGATGCTGCAGCTATACGGTCTCGGGGGTATCGCCGAGTGCTACGACGGGGACGAGCCGCAGAGCCCAGGCGGATGCCCGTACCAGGCGTGGAGCGTCGCTGAGATGCTGCGGGCGTGGATGGAGGATGCGAATGGGGACTAGGCGTTGACGCTGGATACTCAAATCCGAGAGTTCCAGAACTACGCTCGGAACTCGCTGCAGAGCGGCCAGCCGTCTCAGGCGCTGTCGCTGCTCACCCAGGCCCGCGAGCTCGATCCGGAGTCAGCCCCGACCCTGATGCTGCAGGCGATCGCGATGTCTCGACTGAACCAGCCCGCAATGGCCTCCGAGACCTTCGCCCAGGCGGTCGCGCTCGCCCCTTTCGACGCAAAGATTCTCTACAACTATGCGGTGCATCTGTACAGTTTTGGCTTTCGAGCGGAAGCGTTGGAAACCGTGCGGCGGGGGTTGGAGGTCAATCCGGAACATCCCGCCAGTCAGGAACTAGCCCGGCGGCTGGAAGGCGAAGACACGGCCGGTCTCCGGTCCAACTCTCCTCCGCGCATGGCGGCGGTCCCGCGAGGCGGTTACGAAGAGGTGGGCGTTCATACGATCCCGTTTCTGGGCAGAGTCTCGGTTCTGTGGAGCGGAATTGGCTGGACTTTGGCCGCCTTATCATTCGTGGCCTTTATCTTCGCCATCTCACAACTCCTCTCGGCCGGTAGCTCATCTGACTTCATGGAGGTATTCACAGCTGGGGCGGCGTACGCTTGGCTTCAAGGGCTGTACGTATTCAGCTTGGTAGCAACCGTCCTTTACGGTGCGGTGGATCTTATCGACCGCCGTGGAACCTTTGCTTGGCTCATCCCCCTGGTTTTAATGCCGCTCGTGCTCCTCGGCTGGCTCGCTCTCCCCCTTTATTTGCTAAGCAGAGCAAAATAGTGGGTGCGACCGTAATGGTTGGCTTGGCGTAAACGTTATTGATTCAAGATGATCCTTCTTTCCGCCCTTTGTGCCCTCGCCGCCGCCCAGCCGGGCGTCGTCGAAGTCCCTTTTCGCGTGTCTGAGAACGCGATCATCGTCGATGGAAAGGCGAATGGCCGCTCCATATCGTGCGTGTTCGACACGGGATTTTCGGGCTCCGTCATCCTCAACGACTCGCTTGACATCGGTCCGGCGACAGGCACCATGACCTTGCGTGACTTCGTCGGGCAGTTCCAGGCGAAGACGGTCAAGCTAAAGAGCCTGCAGATCGGCAGCAAAAGTATCGACCCGGCGGACAAGGAAGTCATTCAACAGCCGATGGGTCGCATCACGGGCGCCTATGGGACCCACTGCGACGGCCTGATGGGCCTCGCGGTGATAAAGGACTACGTCACGGAGATCAACTTCGAGAAGCATAAGTTCATTTTCTATCCCAAGGGCACCGACATCACGACCCGGGTACCGGACGGCAAGCGCACGTTCCTCGGGAAGATGCTTATGACGGGAATGAATTCGGTGGAGATGACAGTCGTGGCCAGCACGGGCAAGAAGCTCACCCTCGCACTGGACACCGGCAACGCCTTCTACGCCACGACCCACAAGGATGCCCTGGAGCGCGTCGGCCTTTGGGACGGCAGGGAAGCGAAGTATCAGAAGCTATCGGGCGTAGCCTCCGGCGCGGTCGCGAGTTGGTCGTACCGCATGAAGGACGCGACGATTTTCGGGGTTCCCGTGAAAGAGAGCACCTGGGACATCATCGACGCTCCATCGAGCTCGGCGGAAGGCGATGGAACAGTTGGCTTCGGCTTCCTGAGCAACTTTAATATCACCCTCGACTACGACCGTCGGCGGGTTTGGCTGGAGAATTTCACGGGCAAGGTAGCCGAGGCGCCGGCTGGCGATCTCGGGATATCCGCGGGCTACGACGACGATACGAAGCGGGTGCGCGTCTTCCGAGTCGCGCCGGATAGTCCAGCCGAGAAAGCGGGAATCCAAGCAGGCGACTACCTGCTGTCGATTGGCGGCGTCGATACCGGCTCCAGTGACTTCGACGCTCTACGGCGGATGCTGGAAGGACCGATCGACTCCAAGGTCTTGATCGCGACCAGTCGCCACGGAATTCTAAGCCGGCAGGAGCTGGTTCGAAAGCTGCTCGTGAACGAGTAATGGCGATCCGTCGGCTCGTCATCGCAACCCATAACCGAAAGAAGGCGGGTGAGATGATCCAAATTCTCTCCAGACGTTTTCCTGCGTTGGAGTTGTTGACGCTGGCGGACTTTCCTGGGGCTCCCGAGCCCGAAGAAACGGGATCGACGTACGAGGCGAACGCGCTGATCAAGTCGGAATCGGCAGCCGCTTTTACCGGAGAGTGGGCTTTGGCTGACGATGCGGGTCTGGAGATCGACGCGCTGGGACGGGAGCCTGGCGTGCACAGCAAGCGGTTCGAGGGCGAGGACACACCCTTTCCCCAGAAGATAGCGGCGATTCTAAGGCGTATGGAGAGCGCTCGCGAGGAGGATCGCGGCGCTCGTTTTCGCTGTTTCGTGGCGTTGTCCGCGCCACCTTCATCGGGCGTCGAGGCTAAGGTTTTCCATGCGACATGCGAGGGTCGGATCGCCACGGAACCGCACGGAGAAGGCGGGTTTGGATACGACCCGATCTTCCGTCTTCCCGAGCTCGGGTCCACGATGGCGGACCTGACGGCTGAGCAAAAGCATGCGGTCAGCCATCGCGGCAAAGTGCTCGCCGAAGTCGGGGACTATTTGGAAGCGCAGCTCAACTTCCGGAAATAGCCAGGAAAAGGCGGACCCCATGCCGCCGCAAACCAGCTTGCAATGTGCGAGAATTGTAGCGATGTTGCTCCAACTCTCCCGCCGTGCGCTGGCGCTCAGCGTTCTTTGCTCGATCGGGTCTAGTGGTCTCTCCGCGCCCCCGGGGCAGAGCGCCTTTTACACCCGTCCGGATATCCATGGCGACATGGTCGTCTTCACCGCCGAGGGAGACCTTTGGCTCGGTTCGCTTTCTACGGGCGATGCGAAGCGCATTACTTCGGACGCGGGGTTGGAAACCGCGGCCCACTTCTCGCCGGACGGAACGATGCTCGCCTTTACGGCCCAGTACGACCGCGGGAACGACGTCTATGTGATGCCGGTGAGTGGTGGATCCCCGAAGCGACTGACCTACGATCCGGTCAACACCAGCGTTCTGGGCTGGACTCCGGACGGGAAGAACGTGCTGTTTCGCTCGGCAAGGGTCGATCCCACAGGCACCCTCCACCAGATTTTCTCGGTCTCGCTCGATGGCGGCTTAGCGAAGAAACTCGCCGTGCCAGCAGGCGAGTTCGCCGCGATGCGGCCAGACGGCAAGGAGATGGCTTATGTGCCGGGCAGCGCGGAGTGGATGAATTGGTTTCGCTACAAGGGCGGGGAAGCGGACGACATCTGGATCACCGACCTGACGGGCAAGAACTTCAAAAAGCTGACTGACAATCCTGGTATCGACACCACTCCGGCTTGGCTGGGCAACAAAATCGTGTTCGCCTCCGAGCAAGGAACGGGCCTGGCAAACCTTTGCACGATCGATCCCGACTCGCGCAAGGTCTCGCAACTGACGCACTTCGACGATATGCCGGTTCGCTATCCGACGAGCGACGGCAAGCGAGTCGTCTTCCAAAAGGGCGCTTCGATTTGGATTTACGACCCAGCGTCCGGGGCGAAGCAGTTGGAGTTTTCTCTGAACAGCGACCGCATTCACGCTCGCGAGCATCCGATTGCGGTCGGCACAACCTTCCGGGAGGCTGCCCTTGGTCCGACGGGCAAGCGCATTGTGATCGAGGCGCAGGGCCAGTTGGTCAGCGTGGCGGCGGAGAACGGCGACAGCCGGGTGATCGAGGCTGATTCAAGCGGCCGGGCGATGCACCCGGCCTGGTCGCCCGACGGCAAGCAGATCGCCTATATCTCCGACAAGGGCGGCGAAGAGCAGATATACCTGGGCGATGCGATGGGCGGTCTACCCAAGAAACTGACTAGCGGTCTGACCGGCGAGCACTTTTCTCTTGCTTGGGCTCCCGATGGGAAGCACCTAGCGGTCGGGGACCGCGAGATGCGCATCCAAGTCGTGGATGCGACTTCGGGTGAAGTCAAGCTAGCCGACCAATCCGATCGCGGATCTAGCTACGATTTCGTGAATGCCGACTACACATTCAGCCCCGATGGGAAGTGGCTGGCTTACAGCCACAACGAGTGGAACTGGCAGAAGGGCATTCACCTCTACGAGCTTACTACGGGTAAGAGCGTGATGGTCTCCGATGCCACGGTAAACTCGTACTCGCCGACTTTTGACCCATCGGGTAAGTACCTCTACTACCTGCAGGATCGGGAGATTTCGCCTTCTGTCTCGCCCATAGTCGGGACGCTCGGGATCGACGTTGCTTCGACTCGGGTTACGGGAATTGCATTGGCGAAGACGACGCCGTCCCCGTTCGCTCCAAAGAACGACGAGGAGGGACCGAAGCCGGAAGTCAAGGAGACCAAGACTGAGGGGCTCCCGGTCGTCACTATCGATCTAGACGGGCTGGCGCAAAGAACGTTCGACGTGCCCGCCGACCCGGCTCACTACCAGGCAGTGAATGCCATTGCTGGCAAGTTGCTGCTCACAAACCTTGCCGGGCCTCAACTTGTCGAAGCTAGCGCAGCCGGTGTCACCATGATCAGCTTCGACATCGACACAAAAAAGGCATCAATCCTTAGCGATGGTGTGACGTGGTTTGACATCTCAAACGACCGCACCAAACTTCTTATTGGAAAGGGCCACTCGCTGCAGGTCGTAGACGCGACAGGGGTCGCGGACATTGGCGCGACCGGGGCCGTTAACCTCGCAGGAGTTAGCGTAAACGTCCAGCCAGTCGCCATGTGGCGCGAAGCCTTCGAAGAGGCCTGGCGCGTGGCGCGGGACTTCTTCTACGACCCGAAGATGCACGGCGTCGACTGGCCGGCGGTTCGCAAGAAGTACGAGGCAGCCCTGCCCCTCGTGGGCGACCGGAGCGACCTGACGCGCGTGATCGGGGACATGATCTCGGAGCTTAACGTGGGCCACGCCTACGTAAGCGGGGCGAGCGGCTTCACAGTGACGCGCCAGCCAATGGGCTTTCTCGGCGTGGACCTCGCGCTCGACCCCAGCGGCAAGGCCTATCGAATCACTAAAATCTACGGTGGCGACCCGTTTGATTTCGACAATCGTTCGCCGCTCCTCGAGCCTGGCTTGAATGTCCACGTCGGCGACTACATCTTGGAGATCGGCGGCCAGCCGGTTCGAGCCGATCAGGATCCTCAAGCCCTCCTCGTCGGCACTCAGGGTCACACGACAACCCTCAAGGTGAACACAAAGCCGGCCGGAGACGGAGCCCGAGTCATCCGAGTCGTCCCCAAGGCCAGCGAGACTCTGATGCGATACGAGGACTGGGTCGAGGGCCGTCGCAAGTACGTATCCGACGTTTCTGGCGGCCAACTTGGCTACGTGCACATGTCCGACATGGAGGCTGCGGGATACCGCGGATTCGTGAAGGGCTATTTCGCTGCCACCGAGAAGCCCGGCATGGTCTTCGACGACCGCTACAACGGTGGCGGTTTCGTCGCATCGAATGTCCTCACCCTGCTCAGTGCCAAACCGCTCGGCTTCTTCAAACCTCGATACGGGTTAAGTTGGACGCGCGAGGCTTGGGCGCCTATGGGAAGGGTTGCAGTTCTTACCAACGAATGGGCCTTCTCGGACGGGGAATATTTCGCCGAAATGGTGAAGGAGATGCACGTCGGCCCGCTCATCGGTACGCGTACAGGCGGCGGGGAAGTCGGCTCCGGCAGCGGCTATGAACTCGTAGACGGCGGGCAGGTTTGGATTCCAAATTACGGCGCCTTTATCCCGTCTGGCAAGTGGATCGTCGAGGGCACCGGCGTGACGCCCGACATCGTGGTTGAGCAAGATCCCGTCCTCCTCATGCAAGGAAAGGATCCCCAACTCGACAAGGCGATTCAGGTTCTCATGGACATGTTGAAGGCTCATCCCTACGTGCGCCCGACGCCTCCTCCATTCCCGGTGAAGGTCGGCCACGGCGGCTGACGTTCACAGGTTGGAGTTAGGGAAGACGTCCAGATCGAAGTCGTCCGCCTCGCCCCGCGCGAGGCGGAAAGAACCGGCGAGCCCGATCATCGCGGCGGTGTCGGTGCACAACTCGACGGGTGGTGTCCAGAACGTGACTCCCCGTCGCTCGCATTGATCTTTCAGGCTGCGCCTAAGTGACAGATTGGCAGCAACCCCGCCCACCAGAGTCAGCGTCTGGGCATCTACCGTTTCCAAGGATCTCATCGTCCGCTCGGTAAGGACCGAAACAATCGTCGACTGCAAACAAGCGGCGGCGTCGGGAACGGAGAGGTTTTCGCCTTCTCGCTCGACGAGTCGCAGCACGGCTGTTTTCAGCCCGCTAAAGCTGAAGTCGATCGTGTCTCCCTTCAGGCCCTTCGGAAGGGCATACCGCCCGGGGTCGCCCCCGATGGCGGCTTGTTGGATAGCAAATCCGCCTGGATAGCCTAAGCCAAGCAGCCGAGCGCCCTTGTCGAAAGCCTCTCCCGCCGCGTCGTCGATCGTCTGGCCAAGGATTTTGTATTGGCCTAGTCCGAGGACCTCGACAAGCTCGGTATGCCCGCCGCTAACGATAAGGCAGACGTGAGGGAAAGCGATATCTCCGGAATCCGCGAATGGACTGCAGAGATGACCCTCGAGGTGGTGCACTCCGAGAAGCGGGATTCGCTGGGTGAAAGCCAGCGCCTTGGCCGCCGTGACTCCGACGCTCAGGGCTCCAACGAGACCAGGCCTGTTGGTCACGGCGAGGGCCCGGATTTCTGGCAGAGAGATGCGCGCTTCGGAAAGCGCTTCTTGAATGACGGGCAAGATCGCCTCCACATGGGCCCGGGCCGCCGCCTCCGGAACAACCCCGCCCCATTTTTTGTGCATCTCGGCCTGGCTGGCGACAACGTTGCTCCGAATCTCACGACCGACCAAAACCGCCGCGCTAGTCTCGTCGCAGCTTGTCTCGATCGCGAGCAGCGGTTCTTTAAAGAAGCGGGCCATTGACGCCTAGGGCTCCCACTTATCGAGCTCGTAAAGCCACATCACGGCGGCGTCTTCTTTGTTGTCCGGGTAGTAGCCTCGCCGAGTCGCCGTCGTTTTGTATCCGAGCCCCTCATACAGTTCCAAGGCTGCCTCATTGCTGGCTCGGACTTCCAAAGTCGAGCAGGTCATCCCCTTCTCCTTCGCTCGCCGCAGAAGCTCCATCATCAACTTCCTGGCCACGCCCTGCCGGCGGACGGCGGGGTCGACGGCAAGATTCGTCACATGCGCCTCATCGACGACAAGCCAAATCCCCCCATAGCCCACGACCTGCCCATCGCCAATCGCCACAAGAAAAATCCCGTGTGGATGGTTCAGCTCGTTCCGAAAACTTCTCTCCGACCAAGGCGCGGAGTTCGCCGCCTTTTCGATCTGAAGCACGGCGGGCAGGTGCGATTCGGTTATGGCCTCGAGGCGTAGGTTCTTCACGGGCTAACCGCCGAGATAGGCTTCCTTTACCTTCGGATTCGAAAGAAGGTTCTTACCGGTGTCGGTCAGCACGATGTTGCCCGTCTCGAGCACGTAAGCGCGATTAGCGATTTCGAGGGCTCGGTTGGCGTTCTGCTCGACGATCAAGATCGTGCACCCGTCCTTGTTGAGGTCCGTCACGATTCGGAAAATCTCCTGGACTAGGTTCGGGGCAAGTCCGAGGCTCGGCTCGTCGAGGAGGAGCAACTGGGGCCGAGACATAAGGGCTCGACCTATCGCCAGCATCTGCTGCTCGCCGCCACTCAAGGTGCCGGCACTCTGCCTAAGCCGCTCCTTGAGGCGGGGGAAGCGGACCATGACCTTCTCCATGTCCGCGTCGACCTCTTTGTCTTTCCGCGTGTACGCCCCGAGGAGGAGATTCTCGTAGACGCTCATATTCGTGAAGATGCGCCGTCCCTCAGGGGATTGGCTGACGCCTTGCAGCACGATCTCGTGGGCGGGGCAGTCATGGATGTCCTTGCCGCGGAACTGAATCTCGCCCTGGCGAGGTCGGATCAGGCCGCTGATCGTGCGGAGGAGGGTGCTTTTGCCCGCCCCGTTAGACCCGATGATCGCCACGACCTCGCCCTCTTGAACGTTGATGCTCACCCCCTGCAGCGCCTGGATGGCGCCGTAGTAGACATCGATACCGTTGATCGTGAGCATCGGAGAGGTTCTACCCTAGCGGGGGCTCAAGGAAAGATGATGGATGAGGGATGAATGAGGAACGGGGAGCATTGTGTTGCCAGTTACGAACGCCAAGCAACGTGTAAGGCTGCCAGTGGCGATGTGCAATCTGCGGACTGCAATCCGCAGGCTGCCGATTGCGGTCCGCAAGCTGCCGAAGGCAATTCGCAACCTGCGGATAGCGATCTGCAACCTGCCGACGGCCATGCGCAAGCTGCGGATGGCAATCTACAAGCTGCCGTGGGCGATGCATAGCACGTCTGCCGGAATGACTTCCCATCTTGTCACCCTTTCCTCATCTCATATCGCCAGCACCTGGCTGATCCTCCCTCACCTCCTCACCTCCTTCACCCCGATCAGGCCACAAGCTAACGCTCC
>JBBSFL010000130.1:0-8669 GCA_038238735.1 Fimbriimonadales bacterium
GAGGCTTTCTTCGAAAAGGGCGTCGGGGAGGCGATCCGTCGGGCCGACCGCATGCTAGGCCCCCGTCCGCCACTCGATCCAACGCTGGTGCCGACAGCCTTGCAGCCCGCGCTTTCGGTGGCGACCAAGATGCAGGCGCTTGCCGACGAGGTGGACGCCGCTTCCGAGACTTCGAACGCGCAGTCCTCGGTTGCCGCATCGTCGCTGGACTTGGCCTTGCAAAATCTTAAGGCCGTGCAAATGGCGGAGCAGGAGCTGGATTCGGATGTGCAGCTACATCAGCGGCTGCAATAGCTAGCGGCCTTTCAGGCCGCAACAAGCGCCAGGGCCTGAAGGATGAGCCGGCCGTCCTTGTTGCCGAGAACCGTGCGGGTGGCCCGTTCTGGGTGGGGCATGAGCCCGAGGACGTTGCCTTTTCGGTTGACGATGCCCGCGATGTTGTCGACGGAGCCGTTCGGACTGGCTCCCACGTAGCGAAAAGCGATTCGGTCTTCGTCCTGAAGTCTTGCCAGGGTGAATTCGTCGCAGACGAAGCGGCCTTCGCCGTGGGCGATCGGGATCTGGAGGTTGCGGTCGACGCCGCGAGTCCAGAGGGAGGATCGGTTGATGGCCTTCAGCTCTACGGAGCGGCACACGAATTTTTGTCCCGCGTTTAAGAGGAGGGCACCTTCGAGAAGGCCGGCCTCGCACAGAATTTGGAAGCCGTTGCAGGCCCCGATCACGGGGCGGCCCTCCTCCGCGAAGCGAGCGACCTCGGTCATGATGGGAGCTCGGGAGGCCATCGCGCCGCAGCGAAGGTAATCGCCGTAGGAGAAGCCGCCGGGAATAAACACGGCGTCGAATCCGCGTAGGGAGGTCTCCTCGTGCCAAACGTATTCGGCCCCGAACCCCATGTCGTCGCGCAGGGAAAAGAATGCGTCTTGATCGCAGTTCGAACCTGGGAAGCGAAGGACGGCGACTCTCATAGGATTTCTAGGATTCGATTCTGTAGTCTTCGATGACCGGGTTGGCGAGGAGCTTGTCGCACATCTCTTTCACGCGGGCTTCGTCGACTTCGTCGATTTGGAGCTCGATCAGCTTGCCGATACGGGTTTCTTTGACCTCAGGGAAGCCGAGCTTTTGGAGGGCACCCGTCACCGTCCGCCCCGCCGAATCGAGGAGTTGGGGCTTCAGCGTTACGTAGACGCGGACGAGCGGCATTTCTCAGTTTGGCATACGGGTTCCGGGAGCGCTTGGCGGGGTGCGATTAGTTCAAGAATAGTTCGGCAGGTACCCTGTAGGTTCCTATGACGCTTCGCGAATTGCGCGAGAAATACCTTGCTTTCTTTGAGTCGAAGGGGCACCGGCGATATCCTTCGGGGTCGCTGATTCCTTTCGACGTAACTGGCCGGCTAGATGAGAGCCTGCTGTTCAATGGCGCCGGGATGATCCAGTTCAAACCTTATTTCCGGGGCGTTGCGCAGCCGGAGCACCGGCGGCTGATCACTTGCCAAAAGTGTGTCCGCACGGGAGATATCGAGGAGGTAGGCGACCTTACCCATCTCACCTTCTTCGAGATGCTGGGCAACTTCTCCTTCGGGGACTATTTCAAGGCGGAGGCGATCGCATTTTCGTGGGAGTTTCTGACTTCTCCCTCGTGGCTGGCTCTCGACCCGGCTCGGCTGAGCTTTACGGTTTTTGAAGACGACGACGAGGCTTATGGCGAGTGGTCGAAGTGGATTTCGGCGGCGGGAATAGATCCCGCCACGCGCGTTTTCCGGCTTGGGGAGGACACGAACTACTGGCCGGCGGGCGCGTTTTCCAAGGGTCCTCCGGGGCCTTGCGGACCGAATTCGGAGATGTTTTATTGGGTTGCTTTGGAAGAACCGCCTTCTAAGTGTGCGGCAGTCTCTTATACAAGAGAGGATTGGGTTCGCGACGAGGGCGCGGGCAAGTGGCTGGAGATTTGGAACGACGTGTTCATCCAGTACGAGTGGCAAGGCCATCTCCGGAACCCGGAGCGGCCTTCCGACGGGTTTGTCAAGGACGCGATGCCAGGATTGCCGTTCCGGTCGATCGACACCGGGATGGGACTGGACCGGACGGCAGCGGTCTTAATGGGGGGCGGAAGCGTCTACGAGACTGATTCGTTTGCGCCGATTTTTCGGGTTATCGATGAGATCGGGCTTGGCACGGGTTTGCAAGCGATGGGTTCCACGGAATTGGAATCCGTGGCTCGGGCAGATCAGGGGTTGCAAACCGCTGAATACCACGGGAGGCAATCTCGTGCCACCTCGGGGCAGGGCGCCAAGGCGCGGCGGATTATTGCGGATCATATTCGGACGGCGGTATTTTGTATCGCGGACGGTGTTTTGCCCGGGAACTCTGGGCGGGGGTATGTGCTTCGCCGGTTGATTCGGCGAGCGGTTTTGAAGGGGCAGCGGGTGCTCGGGTTCGAGGAGCCGTTCTTCCACAGAGTCTATGAAGGCGTCGTGGAGGCGATGGGCGACTTCTACCCGGAGATCGTGGAGCGGCGGGACGTGATCGTGGAGACGCTGCTGAACGAGGAGGAGCAGTTCCGGCGGACTCTCCACGCGGGTCATATTCATCTTCAGCATCGAATCAATTCGATCCTTGACTCACTGCTTGAACCCGTCGCGCGGATTGCCCAATCAGACCAAGGAATCGCCGATGATCTGGGCCCCGAATGGATAGACTTGATCAACGCAGCGGGTCCGTCCGATCCGATGCTTTATTCAGCTAGAGATGCGTTTGTGTGGATCAAAGCTCGAGGAGCGGACCAGACGAGCGCCCTTGGCATCCCAGGCTTGCTTGACACGGCGCGGACGGTGCTGAGGGGGAGGATGCTTTCAAATGAAGCTCGTTTAGCCCTGAGATCGATCGATGATTTGCAGCTAGTCGTTCCCGGCGCCGATGCCTTCGATCTTTATGAAACTTACGGCTTTCCACTAGAAATCACTCAAGAAATCGCCGCCGAGGCCGGCGTCGAGGTGGATGTGGAAGGCTACGAGCGCGCTATGAAGGAAGCTCAGGAGCGCAGTCGGGGCGGGCAGGAGCGGGAAAACGTTTATGGTGCCGTCCAGATATTTGAACTGATCATCGAGGTCGAGGATGCAGAGGAGCCGGCTCCCACGCAGACCGTGTTCGTGGGCTACGACCAGACGAGAGCCCAGACTGAGATCGTTGGGGCTTTGCCGGGTGCGATGACTGAACCCCCCCCCAACTCTCCCCTTGTGGCGCATGAATCATCGCGACAAGTGGAGGGCTTTCCGAACCTTGTTCTGGCGCTCAAGGAGACCCCGTTCTATGCGGAGTCCGGGGGGCAGGTGGCGGACACGGGAACGATCGCGGGGAGCGGATTTGAAGGGCGCGTGATCGATGTGATCAAGCAGAACGGTGTCTGGGTGCATGAGGTCGAGGTGCTGCGGATGCCGGCAAATAAGGCGGCAGCGGGCCGGGGGAGGGGGGAGGGAAAGGGTTCCGGGGGCGGGGTGCAGGGGTCGGAGGCTACTGAAGCCCTTAAACCAATTGAAAAGCTTCAGGCGACTCTTTTCCGACTGAAGGTCGAGGCGGAGATCGACGAGGGGCGGCGGGCTCGGATCGTTCGAAATCACACGGCGACCCACCTTCTTCATGCAGCTCTACGGCAGACCTTGGGCAAGCATGTGACGCAGGCGGGATCTTACGTCGGGCCAGATCGGTTGCGGTTTGACTTCACCCATGGCAAGGCGCTTTCCGAGCAGGAACTGCGCGACGTGGAGCGGATCGTGAACGAGCAGGTTTGGCAGAACACGACGGTGACGATCTATTCCGACCTCGCGATTGCGGACGCGAAGGCGAAGGGTGCAATGGCGCTGTTCGGCGAGAAGTACGGCGACCGAGTGCGAATGGTGGAGATTGGCGACTTCAGCCGCGAACTTTGCGGCGGCATCCATGTCGGGCACACGGGCGAAATCGGGCTGTTCAAGATCGTGCACGAATCGAGCGCGGCGGGCGGGGTCCGCCGCATAGAGGCGTTGACCGGCGAGGGTGCGTACGAGTGGCTGCTGGACTTTGTGGACGGCCTTCATCAGGCTGCGTCGAAGCTGAAGCTGCCTCCGAAGTCGGGAGTTCGGGAGCTGGTGCACGGGATCGACAAGCTGCACGAGGCTCAACGCGAACTGAAGCAACGGCTCGAAAAGGCCAGGACGCAGGGTGCGGCGGGCGGCGCGGCGAACGTGCAGTCTGTGGGATCGGTGGAGCTTGTCGCGGACGCCTTGCGAGACTCGGACGCGAAGGACGCTTCCGCTTTGGCCGACAGCCTATCAGCGGGGCAGCCCAACCGGGTGGTGCTCGTCGGCTCGACGAACGAGGGAAAGATCACGTTCGTGTGCAAGGTCGGGGCGGAGGCGCAGGCCAAGGGCGCGCATGCGGGGAACTTGGTTCGCGAGATCGCGAAGATTGCGGGCGGCGGCGGTGGCGGACGTCCGGACTTCGCAACGGCGGGTGGCAAGGATGTTTCGAAGTTGGACGAGGCCCTTGGTGCCGCCGGGAAGCTTTTGGGCGAGACGCTGAATCCAGGTTAGGGATACTGCCTTACGCACGCCAAGGCACGATTCATTCTTGGTTACACCTTCTAAGTGATTGTCGGTCAGTAGCCGATGGATTCGCTGCCGTAGGCGATCAGGTCAGAGCAGTCCGAATTCATTTCGACATTGCCAGCCAGGATCGCGTGGCTGATTCTTCCCTTTACGGCGACCGTTGCGCCAGGGAGGATAACCGAGTCCTGGATCGAAGCGCACTGAACTCTCGCCCCTTCCCCGACGACGACCGAGGCACCAACATTGCCGGTCACTTCGCCGGCGATGAGCGGGTCGCCGTTGGTGAGGAACCGGCTGGTTTCGAGGAAGGAGTCGAGCGTGCCGGTGTCAAACCACTGTCCCTCGTAGACTCCCGCAAGCACGGTTTCGCCGCGGTCGATGAGCATTTGGATGGCATCGGTGATTTCGTATTCGTCTCTCGCGCTGGGCTTGAGGTCTGGGAGGATTGACCAGATCTGGGGTCCGAAGAAGTACATGCCGGCCATCGCGAGGTTCGACTCGGGATTTTGCGGCTTTTCGACGAGCTTGACGATCCTTTCGCCTTCGACGTTGGCAACCCCGAATCTCCTCGGGTCGTCGACCGGTTTGACTATGTTGAGGTTGGCGCAGCCGGACTCGACGAAGCGCTTGGCGAAGGATTCGAACCCCTGGTCGTACATGGCATCCCCGAGATAGAGCACGAAGGAATCGTCGCCTACAAAATCCTCGGCGAAGCCCACTGCGTGGGCGAGTCCCTTGGGTTCCGTTTGTCTCACGAAGCTGAGACGGATACCTTGACTCGATCCATCGCCGAGGGCTTCGCGCATTTGGCCTTCGTTATCGCCGACCACGAGGCAGACGTCTTTGATGCCCATCCCCTTGAGCACGTCGAAGGCGTAGTGCAGGGTCGGGCGGTTCGCGAGGGGGAGGAGAGGCTTAGCAATGTGGTGAGTGATGGGATAGAGCCGGCTGCCTTTGCCAGCGGCGAGAACGACGCCTTTCATGGGTTCAGGCTACCTTTCCTTTGTTTTACTTCTGTTTACGCGGCGGACTTACGGCGTGCTAGATTTGGGAGTTGTGATTCTGCGGAAGGTGCGGTACCTTGGATCATGGCTATGGATGGCCGGATTTGGGCTTTTGGCGTTTTGGGATGCCTTGGATTGGGCTGCAGCGGACATGTGCCGCCCGCCTATTCCGTGTACGCGCCCCCGGAGGCTCCCGCCGCCGTGTCCTCCGATAACGGATTCGCGCTGTACGTTCAGGCCGCTGACGATGCGGAGGCGCGAGCCGGGAAGCTAAAGACACGGGTGTCGTTGACGGCTTCGGATAAGAAAGCGCTGTTCGACGCCACCGATCCGGCGATCAAGTTGCTCGACAAAGGGAGCGCGATGAACGTGTCGTTCGTGTTCGCCCGCCACAAACCCTTCGAGGCGCCGCCCCACCAGCTTGGCTGGAGGCTGATCGGACGGGCTCTCAACAGACACATCGACGATGCCTGTCAGGCGGGCAAGTACGACGCCGCGATTGGCTATCTTCTGCTGGCGACCAAGTTCGGATTCGATCTAGTCGGGGGAGGTGCGACGGACGCCTCGCTCGGTTTGTCGATCGTGGATTCTGCGCGCGAGGCCCTGCTCGACTCCCTTCCTCAATTGACCCCCGAGCAACTTCAAAAGCTCTCGGCCGGACTGCAAAAGGCTTTGCACTCGAAGCCGGAGTTGGCGACGATGATCGGGCACGAGAAACTCAACATGCTGGTCGCGGTCGACACGGTGCAAGAGGCTTACCGGAAGGATGATTACGACGTGCTTTTGAAACGCCTGGGCCAGGACGTGCGCGATGCGGTGAAGCACCTTCAACAAGAGGTTAAACCGAAGGACGAAAAGGAGCGGCCAAAGTATTTCGACGCCTTCGCCAAGGAGGCAGAGGCGGAGGCGGCCTGGGAGACGGAGTTGGCCTCGCTGCCGGGGGTTCAGCGGGCTGGGAAGAAGGGTCCCGATTCGCTGCCGGGCGATCGACCTTGGCGGCGTTGGGCAAAGCAGTTCTTCCAAGCAGGCCGGCCGCTGCTGGGGATGGTGGACGAGACGGTGGCGCGCACTCGGCTGCTTGCGTTGTGGTCGCTCATCGAGTCTCAGGTGAAGTCGCAGAAGCACGCGCCAAGCTCTCTGGCGGATTTCACTCCGGAAATGATCCTCGACCCCTTTACCGGCGGCACCTTCGTGTACCGGGCGCAGGGGTTGATGTTCAAGGTCTATTCGGTGGGGGACAATTTCCGGGACGACGGGGGCCAGTCGGACGGGCCGATGTACGAGCGCCCGGATTTGACTTTGGAGTTACGGTAGCGTGAGTCATCGCAAGCGAACCCATTGTTCCTGCGAGTCGCAGCCCCCTTGATGCCATCTTCCGGATCGATGGGGTTTGGAAAGGGGTGCATCTGATGGTGAGAGGAGACCTTCACTTCCCGAAGAGCATTCGCTGCCTGCTGTTCGTCAGTTCCGGTCGTTTTTCAGAGGGGCTGCGACTGCGGGGTCAGCGTCAAACTCATCGAGACTGATTCGGAAAGCTTCGATCGACTCCTTCATGCGGGAAACGACGATGACCATCTTGTCTCCATCGATCACGACATCTGGATAGCCGAGTTGCCCCGTCTTTCCTAGTCCTGGCGCTTGGCGGTTGTAGACGTCATCGCATACCAGATAGTGCCGGTCGAAGTGGATTCCATCGTTCGACAATGAGACCACAAGCCTTCGACGAGCGTGGTGGGGATGCGGGTCGGGATTGCCCACATAGAAGTATCGCCCGTCCGGAAGGCGCCCGAAGTGAAACTTCGCATCGTTGTCGGAAAAGTCCGTCTCCTTCGGGCGATCCCATGTCTCACCATTGTCGAGACTCGTTGCCTCCCAAAGCCTTCCGTCCCAATGGGGACCCGTTGACCGCAGAATCATATGAATCTGATGGTTGTCTGTCTCAAAAAATGATCCTTCGCAAACATTCACCGGTAAATGCAGATGTTTTGAAACTCCGGCAAACGTCGACCGGTTGTCCTGACGCTCTCCCAATCCGGGCGCGAGGCTTGTGTAACGCCAAGAGTTCAACCCGTCAGGGTCGTCCGTGTAGGGGAAGGTGAAGTTGCCAGTCATGATCAGCCTGCCAGTCGAAGTGAGCGTCGGCTCGCGGTTGGGGGTAATTGGCAGGTCGATATCAGTGGGTGCGGACCACTTGACTCCGGTCAAGGTGGTTGTCGCGAACAATCGAGTGTTGGTGTAATCCTCGGTGAATGAGCTGAAATAGGCCACGAGACCGCCTCCGCCCGCATATAACCCGCCCGCCGTAAGCACATCCGTGGCACGCGACGGCTCGGCAAGCACCTCGGGCGTAGACCAGTGGGCAAAGTCAGAGGAGGTCGAGTAAAGCACTCTCTGTCCAGGCTCGTCTTCTCCGACCCTTCCGTTCGACCAGATCACCACCAACTGACCGGCAGCAACGGCGATATGGGGGTGGTGGTTGTATGCCCATTCATGAGAAGGTTTGAAAACGAACGCTTTTTCGACGATAAGCGGCCGCATCGGACCATTTCGCAGCGTGGCATTGGTGATGAGAGGATCGTCATGCCCGACCCGAGCTGCAAACAACGACAGGGCGATCGCAACAGGGAGGACCATTAATGGGTTAACGCCTACTGGTCAGTTCGAATTCCCGCAAAATTGAGGATCCTTCCTGACGTTCAGGCTCGCCGTTGGGTTTGTCGGCGGGCTCATGAAGAAGGTCGGAGCCAAGTTCGTAGCTCGCACGCCGATACTGGACAACGAGGAATCAATCGCCCCACATTCTTCGACCCGTGGGGGCCGTAGCGCACTGGCGGCATCGTCGGCGAGTTCTGTTCAGTCATCGACGCTGTTGCGGGGGACCATCGCCGTTTTGGGATCTCGAATGCCGATGCGGAGTTGCTCACCTCGCACTTCGACAACTTTATAGCCGAACGTAGCCGACCCACGAAACTCCTTGAGCGACGATGAAGCCAGGAATTATTGCCGCACCGGCCCACCTAGCACCGCGACCAAGCCCAAACCTATTCAATCGCTCGCCGCTGCCCCAAACGATAAATGCCACGGC
>JBBSFL010000131.1:0-8589 GCA_038238735.1 Fimbriimonadales bacterium
ACCTCAGGAAATTCGGAATCCCAAATTCTATCGACTCCATCACTTCCATCATCCCCTCAGTTCCATCACCCCGACATCACCCAATCTCCCGAAATCACCGAACCCAAGGCACCGGCGGGAGTAGACTTCACTTGCGAGGACGTCTTAGGAATGGTAACCGGCCCCCCGCCTCAGGGCAATTTTTCGGGAGCATCGGCCCTTCTCGCGCATTTACGTCAGCATCCGGAGGATTTCCGCCGTTCTCCGGCGGAGCTCGCTGCCAAGTTTTCGCTTAGCGAATCATTCGTTCGGAGCGTCCTCGACAGAACGAAGATTCCGAATGTCAAGGTCCGCAAGCTCGGGCCGACTACCAAGGAGCGAATCCGAGGGGCGGGCAAATCCTTTCTTGGCTTCCTCGATCGCCTGACCCGCCGACCGATGATGGCCTGTTTCATCATCATTGGCCTGTGGATCGCCGTGATTGTGGGGACCCAACTTGCGATACCGCAATCGGCGACGGGGCGAATTCTCACTTCGATGGGTGCCATGCAGGCTCCCACCCTCGAGCCTGCGTTACGAAGGGCAAACATCACCAAACCCACGGCCGCCGAGGCGGCGGGCGAGTTGAAGCTAGCCGTCCAATTTTCCGCGGACCTTGTCGGCATGTTGATGCTGTTCGGAGTCTTCTTCCGACACGGGAAGAGCCGCTACGCCGGGTACGCGGGCTTGACGATCTTTCTGGTGATCAGCATCGGCTACATGCCTGGCGTCCTGTCCGAATCGAGAATCGGGTCTGGGCGGCTTACCGCATTTGCTCTCTTCGAGTTCGCACTCTTCTTTATCGTTGGCATCTTCGTTGGTTTGGGCTCGCTCGCGGCGGTGTTGGGCGGCTACTTGAACATGCGGCAGGCGGCGCGCCAGCGTCTGCGCCAATCGCGGCACCAGTTATTGAGCCACTATTTCCAGATCGAGCAGCGCCTGAAGGCGGCGGTTGCGATGTATTTCCCACAGCCCCCCAATCCATTGGTTGTTTCCTTACAAAACCGGGCCACGCTTTGGGCGACCGGATCGGGCTTTGCCACGAGCTTCATCACCTTGTCGGCAATGCATTTTGGGAAGGTGCCTCTGAATCAGGGAGCGACTCCGCCGGCTTGGTTTATCGTATTTGGCTTCTTCAGCAGTTGCGCGACACTCTTCATGTTCGTCGGCATTTGCTTCCTCGCTGGAAAGCCGTTAAGGTCAGCTCTGACCGCGTTCTGCTGGACCTTAGGATCTACCGCGGCGCTGCTGCTGCCTTGGCTTAGAGTTCCGGGCGCGTTGACGACAGTTCAAAACATCGAGGCGCAGATTTTTTCGTGCGTCTTCTACACGACCATTGGGCTAATCATCGGGGCAGGTGCGTTGGTTCAGCGGCAAGCGAGCCGCGACAAGTTGCTCGCGCGAAACGATCCCGCGACCCTTATGGCCGAGTTGCTCGAAGTGCAATACGCCTTGTCAGAGGGCCAGACTCAGGTCTGCGTGATGGTAGTAGATGCTGCTAAGAGCGCGGCGATGAAGGCAACGGCCGACCCTCTGGTTGTTGAGTTCTCGTTTCGAGCTTATCAGGCTTGGCTGGCGCGTGTGTGCATCAAGCATAACGGACGAATTTACACTGTGACCGGCGACGGGGCGATTGCGGCTTTTGCGACGTGCGGGGAGGCTCTTCAAGCTGGATTGGACATCCAGGCCGACGTCGCACGCTTTAATCAGGAGGAGAACCGTCTTTCGCATCCGTTCCGGCTTCGGATCGGGCTGCATGCCGGCGATGTTGTGGCGGACCTGGAGAAGGTGGAGTTTACGGACGTGATCGACATCGCCGCACATGTCGAGGGCGCATCGCCGATCGGCTGCGTCACGGTCACCGACGTGGTCTCGGCTCAACTTGCTGGTTACCATTTCGATCCTTTGACCAAAGCGGTCGATGGTCATCGGGTCTTTGTGGGACGCGGGGCGGCAAAGACATGAAAGTCGTCGATCTCGGCCGCATGCCTTACCTGCAGTGCGCCTCCCTCCAGATGAAGCTGATCGACAAGGTCGCCGACGGCGACGAGCCGAGCACTCTCCTCTTGGTCGAGCACGATCCCGTGATCACTCTGGGCGCCGGATTCCACGAGGAGAATCTGCTGCTTCCGGTGAGCGATTATCGCAGCAAGGGGATCGCCGTAGAGAAAACGACTCGAGGGGGTGACGTGACCTATCACGGACCGGGGCAGCTCGTTATCTATCCGATCTTCAATCTGGACGTAGTCGAGCGTGACCTTCATCGATGGATGCGGGATTTGGAGGAGACGATGATCGTCACTTTGGCCTCCTATGAGCTGACGGCGGGGCGCTTTCCGCCGAACACCGGGTGCTGGGTCAACGACCGGAAGGTTGCGGCGATCGGCGTGAAGGTTCGCCGGTGGGTTTCCATGCATGGGATCGCCTTGAACTGCGACATCGACCTGGCGCCCTATGAGACGATCGTTCCTTGCGGTATTCGCGACTATGGTGTGACTTCACTGACTCGAGAGCTCGGTCGAACGGTCACAATCGAAGACGCGAAACCTCGCGTCTTGACCGCGTTCCAAAGCGTCTTTGCCATGATGAGTGAGTCCAATGAAACCGACCCGGCTTAAAGTTACGCCTGGAGTGGCCGGACTGGATGAGGCAGGGCGGGGGCCCTTGGCGGGACCAGTGGTGGCGGCGGCTTGTGTCTTGCCTAAGTTCTTCCGCTGCGGCGGGATCAACGACTCGAAGAAGCTAACCCGCGACCAACGCGAAGAGATGGCCAAGCGGATTCGCAAGAACGCCGCTTGGGCAGTCGGAATCTGCACGGTAGAGGAGGTGGATCGACTAAACATCCTTGAGGCCAGCATGGAGGCGATGAGGCGAGCGCTGTCTCAGTTGGAGGGCCGGTACGACGGCATCGTCGTGGACGGAAATCGGATGCCAAGCGGCCTTATCGGGCAGACGGTGATTGGCGGCGACGGCCGGTACGTCTGCATTGCCGCGGCTTCGATCATCGCGAAGACGACGAGAGACGCGCTCATGTCCGAGCTTGCCGCCGACCACCCGAAATACGGTTTTGAGCGGCACTTCGGCTATTCGACCCCCGAGCATATGGCGGCGCTACGCGAGCACGGGCCGTGCTCTATTCACCGCCGGTCATTTGCTCCGGTTCGGGATGCAGAGCAGCCTCCGCTTTTTGCTCTGCCTTAGCCTGAGCTTCGACTTGGTCGACCATCTCCTTTACGTGGGAGTGGATTTCCTCGGTCGCGTCGGGCGCGGTGACACCGGCGTTCAGGGCATCGAAGTCAGCCACTGCCGAGGATTCGGGGGCTTCGGCAAGGGCCGTCTCGGGGATTTCGAGATCCATTCGGAGTTTGGGAATCGCGGCGAGGACTCCGATTTGGAGGCATGCGGCGACCGGGACGGCGAGGATCATACCAACGATCCCGAGCAGCAGGTTGCCCGCCAGGAGGGCTACGATAGCGAGGATCGGGTGCAGTCCAACGTGGCCACCGAGGATACGCGGGGTTATGATCTGGTCGAACACGATTTGGTGGAGGATCACGCTGAGCCCGACGGCCAGGAGCATCGCATTGAGCCCGCCGCCGAGGAAGAAAGAGACGGCTGCGGTGAGCACGATCGTGATCAGCGCCCCAACGTAGGGAACCGAATAGAGAATGCCGGCGACGATGCCGAGGACGAGGGAGCTCGGGATGTGCAGGGCAAGCAGCAGGAGCCACGTCGCGAGGCCGTTGAGGCCGGAGACGATCGCGAGGCCGCGCAGGTACTTTGCGAAAATCGAGCCGACCTCGACGACGTAGGTTTGGACGTCGTCACGACGCCTTCGGGGGACAAGCAGGAGGCCCTTGGCGAGGATCAGATGGTAATCGCGAAGGGCGTAGAAGGCGACGATCGGGATCACGGCGACCCAGATAAGGTTGCTCAGGACACTGAAGCCGTACTGGGTGATCCAGCTGGAGGACCGCTGGAAGGCCTGCTCGGCACCTTGGAATGCCTGGACGCCGGCGGAGGCTAGCCACTGCGGAGCGTTCATCTTGTGGAATCCAGTCAGAATCCCTGCGCGACTGTGGGTATCCGGGAAATAGTCGATGAACTTCTTCTGCAGATCTTCTCCCTGGGCGATGACGTACGGAGTGGCTAGCCATAAAAGACCGACGAGGATCAGGACGAACGAGCCGAAGATGAACAATGCAGCGGGACCGCGCTTCCATCCTCGCGTCTCCATTCGATCGACAACCGGATCGAGGACGGTGGCAAGCAGGAAGGCGAGTCCGAGAGGAAGCCAGATGTCGCGCACCGTGTACACAAAGTACATGGCGATGAAGATGAGCATGAAGCCCACGACCCAGCGCCGCCAGGTGCTGCCATCCGGCCACGGCACCGTCACCATCAACGGCCCAGAGTTGGGTTCGGGTCGCGTGGGTTTGGTCATTCGGTTACCTGCATTGGCTTAGAGCTTACAAGACGGTGGCCGTCGAACGAATCATCGGATCACGATCACCGATCCCCCATTGAGTCCTTCACTCAGACATCCAATTCAATGGATACGTTCGCGAAAGTTTCGCGCGGGGTGCGCCGCCACCCTATTTAGGAGCTAGGCGCGCGTGGAAGGCTACTATGGCAGCCGCTACGTGGACGTTCATGGAGCGTCCCTTGCCGAACATGGGGATGTAGATCGCGGCGTCGGCGTGCTTGAGCGTAGTTCCGTAGAGACCGCGCTCCTCGTTGCCGAGAAGGAAGCAGACTTTGTTGGGATACTCGAACTCGGTGTAGTTGACGGCGTCTTCGGCGATCTCTATCGCGACAAGGGTGTAGCCCTCCTCTTTAGCCGCCGTGGCCGCCTCTTCGTGCTTCGCGAAGTGGCGGTAGGGGATCCTTCGATGGTGGCCGAGCGAGGTCACGGAGATCTGCGGATGCGGCGGCTCGGGGGTCTTGCCGGTGAAGAACATCTCCGTTGCCCGGACCGCGTCGGCCACTCGAAACATGCCCCCGACGTTGTAGGGATCGTCCCAATCTTGGAGGAGGAACGCGATCTCAATGTCGCGCGCCTTGGCTCGCTCCTCCTTGTGGAGTCGACGCACCTCGGTTTTTCCTCGCAGGGTCTTCATCCGGTTGGACTCTGGCATATTTCGAGGTCGACAGTAGGTGGGTAGCCTTGGATTCATGACGGCCGTCGACCTTCTTCGCAGTGACGCGGAATATGCATTTGGCGAGGTTCTGAAGTCCCTTGAAGGTCTCGACGAGGGGCACGCTTGGGCGGTCCTTCCGCCTGCGGAGAACGATTTTCTGTACACGGACGGTTCGGTTCAGGGCCTTGTGCTGCACCTGGCAACCTGCAAGCGGGCCTACGCAAGCATTTGCTTTCGCGATACCGAATTGCGTTGGCGCGATATTGCGGAGGAAGTCGAGCAATTCGAGCCTTCATGGCCAGCTGCTCAGGACTATCTGAGCAAATCCCACCGATATTGGCTCGAGAGTTGGGTCGACCTCACCGACGCGAGGTTGGCGGAGATGAGGCCAACCAATTGGGGCAGCGACCGGGCGGCCTGGAAGATTCTCCAGATCATGAGCCAGCACGATTCCTACCACGCGGGGCAAATTACGGTCGTGCGTTACGCCACGAAGGTGGCCTCGGATAGGCCGGCTTCGCTAGCGGAGGACATCCGCAGATGCTGTCGCGGCTCCGTTCACTGGTAGAGGAATGCGACTTTAGCCTTAGGCAAGGGCACGATGCATCCCTTGCCTGCACACATCACCTAGGCGTGGACGGGTTGGGAGGCGCTTAGGGTCTGCTCGCTGAATTTCAGGCCGACTCCCCGGCGCTGGATCTGCTCGCAGAACTTGGTGCCGGTCATTGCGTTCTCGTACCGGATACAGCCGGCCGGCATCTCGCCTTCTGCGATCGCGATCGCATAAATGGCCATCGAGAAGCCGGTGAGGCGCTCCATGGAGGTGAAGCCCGTCTCTTCGCACTGCTTGTCGAATATGTCGATCTGCAGCCTCGTGCGCGATCCTCCTCGCTTGCCGACTCCGACCGCCCGCACCGCGCACAAATCTAGATCCTCAAACTTGGCGAGTTCGGGGCCGAAGACTGAGTTGAAGACATCCTTCGGGACGACCTTGGTGCCCTTGACGTCGATCTGAGACTCGTTCCAAAAGCCGAAATCCTTGAAAATGCGCATCAGGTGGCAGTGGCCGGGAAAGCGGATCGTTTTGTACTCGTAGCTGGGAACGCTGCCCTGGAGGGTGTAGGGGGCCGTGCTCGTGCCGCCAGAGGTTGTGAACGCCTCCATGTCGCCAAGCTGGTCGATGTGGAGCGGCTCCACTTCGTCGAGGGTGTCGACGAGTTTGATCTCGCCGTCCCGCAGAACAACCGCTTGGTAGTCGTACTCGGTGACGAGGCCCTCCATGTTGAAGGTGAGCTTGTAGTTGAACGGCGGCTTTGGATTCTGGGGGAGGACGCCGCAGTAGAGCTTCACCGTCTCGGCCTCGTCGAGATGCTCGATAACGTAGAGGCCAAGGGAGTTGACGAGGCCAGGCGCAAGCCCCGTGTCCGGCACGAGCGTGATACCCGCGGCTTTGGCTTGATCGTCGAGGGCGAGGGTTTCAAGCGTCTTCTCGGTGTTGCCGCCGAGATCGGTCATGTTCGTCTTGCTCGAGATCGCGACCTTGGCGATTCGGGGGTGCATCCAGTAGGGAACGCAACTCAGGAGGACGTCGGCAGGCTCCAGGAACTTGGCGAGTGCCTTGTCATCGAGCGCATCGACCTGATGAGGGACGCAAATGCCCTGGCCAACGAGTAAGTTGACTCGTTCTGCGGACTTGGTGGCCTGGTCCAAGCTGACGTCGCCCATCCGAATCTCTTTGGGATGGCCAAACTTGGCAAGGTCAAAGGCGGCGGCGGTGCCCTGCATGCCGGCACCAAGAATCGCGAAAATCTTGTTCAATCGAAGCTCCTTTGTGGACGCCGTTGTCGGGCTCCGGAATGCTGAAATTGTACCTGGGGAGCGGCTAGTTCAGGAAGGGCGACGTTCGGTGCAGGATGCCCAGATCCTCGAGGGCACGCGTCATTTCGGCGGCGGGGTCGGCGTCTGGATCGATCCTCAAGGCAGTCCAGCCTCGCACTTGTGCAGCCTTCACGTTGGCCGGTGAATCGTCGAAGAAAACGATTTCCTCGCCCCTCGCATTGGCTGCTTCTTCGAAGGATCTGTAGATCGCGGGGTCCGGCTTATTGAGGCGAACTTCGTGGGACGCCATGTGGAAATCGAGTGCTTCGATCGCCGGGAACCGGCCCGAGGCGAGGAAAAGCTGGAAGTGAGGCTCATTCGTGTTCGAGAGACACGCGGTGAAGAGGCCCTTCGACTTGAGGATCTGCACGAGGTGCAGCACGCCGGGGTACTCCTCGATCAGGATCGCGTTATGAACCTCGATCGCCCTGTCGGTCTCGATTCCTAGATGAGTCGCTAGAGTGGATAGGTAGCCACCGAGGGGCATGGCGCCGGCTTGGTAGGGATCCAGGTTTTCGAACCGGGCAAACGGCTCGCCGGCAACCTCCGGCTTAGTTCCCTCGATGCCGGCGTAAGCCAGGGCCTCCGACCACGTCTTGACGATTTTAGCGAGAACGCCGCCGATGTCGAAGCAGATGACGCGGATTGCGTGGTTCTTTGGTATCTCAGCCATCTCTTCTAGAAGGGTGGCGGTTGGGGTTTAGTGGCGGCGGGCTAGAAAACCCGCGCTGCTAAGGGGGATGGGGCGGAATATGGGTCTTGAACCCACGACCTCCTCAGCCACAGTGAGGCGCTCTAACCCCTGAGCTAATCCCGCCGCGCGAAGGATCATTATGACGCAATTCGCCTGTGGCCTGCGGATAGCGAACTTAGACCCGTCGCCCGAACAGGGAGGGCTATAGCTGGGAGCGCCGGCGTCTCGCCGGCAGGCATGGTAACACTTGTGAATCGTCGCGTCGAGCGAAAGCCAAGCCTTCGACGAAGCCTCGCGTCGGAACTGCACGATTTTCGGCGGTTGGCACCTACCGATCTGGCGATCGGCAGGCCCAGGTGCTGGCGAGATCTCGCGGCGTCCGCCGCCGTGGGCATTCTTGGGTAAACCGTGCGCGTGGTTCCGATCTTGCTTTCGCTTGGTACGAACCTGGGAGATCGCCAGCGGTCTTTGAGCCAGGCGGTGGAGCGGCTGGCGTGGTGGTTCGAGATCGAGACCGTGAGCCGGGTGGTGGAGAGTCCGGCCATGTATCTGGACGATCAGCCGGACTTCCTAAACGCGGCCGTTCTTGCCAAGACCGACCTCGGACCGCGAGAGACCTTGGCCCGGTTGAAGGAGATCGAGTCGGCGATGGGCCGAATAGAACGCGTTCGGAACGGGCCGCGGGAAATCGACATCGACCTAATCGCCTATGGACGGCTGCAGTATCGGTTCGTCGAAGAATCTGGCGACACGCTGCAAATCCCGCATCCCCGACTCGCCGAAAGGGCTTTCGTCTTGAAGCCGCTGGCCGATATTTGTCCGCGATTCAATCTGCCGAGGGTGGGGATCGTGAAGAAA
>JBBSFL010000132.1:0-8536 GCA_038238735.1 Fimbriimonadales bacterium
AAGGACGAAGAGGAGAGTCGCAAGGCTGAAGAGGAGGAGCGCAAGGCAGCGAAGCCTTCGCCCGGCCCGACCGGCGCTCCCATTCCCCGACCGTCGGCTACGCCCAGCGCGCCGCCTAAAAGATGACGCCGCTGACGGTGGTGTCGACCCCCATCGGAAACCTTGGAGACCTGTCGCCTCGAGCCGCGGAAGCGCTCGGGGCGTGCGATCATTGGATCGTGGAGGACACCCGCATCAGCGGCAAGCTCCAGCCGCACCTCGGCATCAAGAAGCCGATGGCCGTCCTCAACGATCACAGCGAGCACCGTAAGATCGAGCAATACGTGCATCGACTCCGCGATGGAGAAACCGCCGTGATCGTGTCGGATGGCGGTGCGCCGGTCGTCAGCGATCCCGGTGCGAAGCTGATCGACGCTGCTCTCGACGCGGGTCTGGAAGTCGACGCGATTCCTGGCCCAAGCGCGGTCACCACCGCCCTTTCCCTAAGCGGATTCTTTGCCCAGAGATTCACCTTTCTAGGGTTCCCCCCCCGAAAGGCGGGAGCGATACGGTCCCTCCTTGAAGGTTCGAAAGACTCCCCCTTGACGCTGGTCCTATTCGAAAGCCCGTTCCGGCTGGAAGCCCTTTTGACGGCCGCTTACGATGCGTTGGGTGAGCGCCGATACGCCGTTTGCCGCGAAATGACAAAGCTACATCAGCAAGTTTTCCGAGCGACCCTGCCGACAATTCCAACAGCGGAACAGGTCATGCGCAAGGGTGAGATGACGGTCGTTTTCGAAGGCCGCCGAAAGGGTCTTCCCGAATCCGATTAGCCGTGGTACACTGCCGTCCGATTCGGGACTACAGCAAGGTTGCGAGTATCGACTAGTTCACCATGAAGGTTTTCTTTGCAATGATCTCCGTGCTTTTGGGCTTAGTGGGCGCGGCCTTCGCGCGACAAGGCGACGGAACCTACCGGCTACGCCCGGAGGACCTCCTCCACATCCAGATTTACAACGAGCCTCAGGTGAATACCGACGTTCCGGTTGGCCGAGACGGCAATATTTCCGCCCCGTTCGTGGGCATCGTGAAGGCTCAGGGTCGCACCACCGCCGAGCTGTCCGATGATCTTTACGGCCGCTATCAGAAGGTTCTTCGCCTGAAGGATCCGAAGGTCAGCGTTACGGTTCTCCGATATCGACCGTTGCAGGCTTCCGTAGTTGGCGCTGTGACGCGACCGGGAACCTATGAATTCCGATACGGCGATACGCTGATCAGCCTCTTTGGAAAGGGAGGCGGCTCCTCGCAGGACACCGCCGATCTGCGCCGCGCGACTCTGCGCCACGCCGACAGCCAAGAGCTGATCCCGATCGACATTCTTGCCATCCAGAACGGCAGCGACACCGGTCAAAACTATGCCCTCCAGGACGGCGACGAACTGATCGTCCCCGAGAATCGCCGAAACCGAATCCTCGTCCAGGGCATCGTGCAGAAGCCGGGTTACTACATTTATCACGAGCCGATGAGGCTCGCCGACGCGATCTCGCTAGCCGGCGGAGAAGTGCCGACGCGCTCCAAATTCAGCCAGACCCAGGTTCTCCGCGAGCTTCCGGGCCAGCCCGGTCGCTACCTGCGAATCCAGGTCAACTACGTGAACTTCATCCGTAAGGGCGACTTTAGCCAGAACATCGAGCTTCAGGCGGGCGACATCGTTTACGTGCCCGAGTCCAACACGCCCGACCTCACCCGTCTCGGCAACTTCGTGAACTCGTACTTCATCCTTACGGATGTCTTGCGACGCGGAATCTTCGGCTTTAAGGTAGGCCTGTAGCAATTTGGCCCGGCGCTTCTAAACGGGATCGCCGGGCTCGATCCGCCACTCTGAGCGTATCTCCGGCTTTTGACGCAACGTAGCCGAGACGCTGCAATACTTCTCGTCGCTTAACGCGACGGCGCGGGCAACGGCTGCCGGATCGATGTTCTGTCCGACCAGGATGTGCGTGACCGTCATCGACAAAAAGGGCCGTGGGTATTCGCCTCGGGGAGGCCTCTCCCCCGTCACCTCGATCCGGTAACCCCTCACCTTCTGCTTCTTCTTCTGGAGAATCGAGATAACGTCGATTGCCGTGCAAGCGGCCAACGCTGCCTGAAAAGCCTCGAGCGGAGTGGGTCCCAAGGACTCTCCGCCGTAGTCAGGATGAGTGTCCATCGTAAAGTTGTTCCCGCTCGGAACCTCTGATACGAACCCGGATCTGCCGTTCCAATTCACCGCTACCATCGCGATGAGGATGACACGCTCAGTCACCCGTTGGCACAACGCCGGATCCCTCCACCATCAGAATCACCGTCCGAACCGGCGCGCGAGGGTTGTGCATTACGCCTTTTGGCACGAGGTATCCCATGCCCGGTCCGAGCTCGACGGTCTGGTCGTCCATCTCGATGATCCACTTGCCTTCGAGCACGAAGAAGAATTCGTCCTGATCGTCATGCTTGTGCCGATGGAACTCGCCTTCCACGACTCCGAGCCGGACGACGCAATCATCGACTGCACAGAGCGTCTGGTTCCACCATGGCTGCTGTCGGCCCGCTAGACCGAGGATATCCATCACTTGCCCGGGCCCGAAAGCCGCATCGAGATTTATTTGGTAGAGCGATTCGTCCATAGCCGATTGTTGCCCATGCGCAGGATATACTCGCAAAACCTTCAGGGTTCTCCTCGTCGTGGGGAGGCCGGTTGGGGAAAGTCCGGTGAGATCCCGGCGCTGTGCCGCAACGGAAATCTGGCTGATGCCAGTAGCCCGAATGCCCTCCCTGAAGACAATGCAGTGTCGTCGCCTACGAGCATAGGCGCGCGGAGAGGACGATTTTTCGCCCCTCAGCGCTCCATCCGATCCGACGGCCTCGATTACGCGCGGCCCCATGGGTCGCGAGGAGGCTGAAAATTGAAGGAACATCCGACCAAGGCGGGATTCACGTTAGTGGAACTGCTGGTTGTCATCGCTATCATCGCGATTCTCGCCGCGATACTTTTTCCCGTATTCGCCAGCGCCAAGATGGCGGCGAAGCGGACGATGTCCGCATCCAATCTCCACCAGATCGGTCTTGCCTGGAATATGTACGCCAACGATGCCGACGACGGGATGATGCGGGTGCTGACTGCCGGACCCGCCGGGAAGCTGATCTATTGGTGGGGCAGTTGGGACGGAACCGTACTTCGCGAAGAAGAGGGGCCGCTCTATCCGTACACTCACGGCAAGGGCATTCAGGCCGACCCGTCATTCCCGAGTGGGTTGCGAACGGCGGTCGGGTTCACCGGATACGGTTACAACTATGCGTATCTAAGCCCGAACGGGCATGCTGCGGTGTACACCGAGATGGCGCATCCCGCTGAGACGGTCGCCTTCGCCACCTCCGCCCGTCTGAACGGGTTCGAATACTCGCCTCCGAAGTTGGAGGCAAATCCCTATTTGGATCCGCCTTCCGCGAGTTATCCGGGCTTTCACGGCAGGCTTAGCGGGGTTGGCAATGTACTGTGGTGCGACACCCATGTGGCATCTCGCCATCCGAATTTCCGCACGGGCGACTTCGGCGCGGGCTACCACTCGGCGGACTTCCTAAACATTTCCCTAGGCGACATCGATGGCGATGGTGACCTCACGACCGACGACCTTTTCGATCTTCAATGAACAAATCTCTGTCTTCATTCTCGTTTCTTCTACTTTCCGGCTTTGCGGGGGCTCAGACGTTTGGCTTTTCCGACATCGTCAACTGGACTGGAACCGGTACTAATCGGGCGGCTTTTGTGCTGGACTGGAACGACGGCACGGTCACCCGATCGATGGCTTGGGGCTTTCGGTGGACGGGCTCCGCGACGGCGGAGCAGATGCTTCGCGACGTGGACGCGAACGATCCTCGCTTGACGCTCGGGTTCACTCTCTACAGCGGGTTCGGCTACGCCTTAACCGCCGCGTCGTATGACCTGAACCTCGACGGCACTCCCGAGCACGACCGAGATGGCTTCGCGCTGGGAACCACCGGCTATTGGGCGTTCTACAACGGCGGGCCTTCTTCGACTTTGCCAAGTTGGACGAGCTCCAATTTCGGGATTACGAGCGTCGCTTTGGTCACCGACGATTGGGAGGGTCTGTCGTGGGCGCCCGACTTCAACGCGGTCAATCCCGCCACGCCCGTCGCGGCGCCCGTTCCCGAGCCGGCAACGCTGGCTATGGTCGGCCTCGGGGTTCTCGTGCTGCGGCGTCGGACGCGCGGGTAACTTGCCCGAATGACTCCCCTTCGAATCGGCGTCGTCGGCTGCGGCAATATCTCGGACATCTATCTGACCAATCTGGCCTCTTGGCCAGAAACTCAGTTGGTCTCTGTGTCCGACCTCGACGGCGATCGAGCGTCGGCCAAGGCCGCGCAGCACGGTTTGAAGGCTCGCTCAGTCGACGAGATGATGTCTGATTCCGGCGTCGATCTGATCCTTAATCTCACGGTGCCCAAAGCCCACTTCGAGGTGGCCAAGCGAGGGCTGGAGTCGGGCAAGCACGTGTACAACGAAAAGCCCCTAGCCCTCGACCGAAAGGAAGGTCGCGTACTCGTCGAGCTGGCCCTTGCCAAGGGCCTTCGGCTCGGAGGCGCCCCAGACACTTTCATGGGTGCGGGCATCCAGACTTGCCGAAGACTCATCGATTCCGGAGCCATCGGCACGGTCGTGGCCGGACAGGCGTTCATGATGTGCCCCGGTCACGAAAGCTGGCACCCGACCCCGGAGTTCTACTATGAGCAGGGCGGCGGGCCACTCTTCGATATGGGTCCTTACTACCTCACTGCGCTCGTGGCTCTCGTGGGCCCTGTGGAGCGGGTCACAGCGGTCGCGCGGAAGACCTTCGCCACGCGGACCATCACCAGCGAGGTGAAGAAGGGGAAAGTCATCCAGGTCGAGACGCCGACTCACATCGCCGCGCTGCTCGAGTTTGCAGGCGGGGCGGTTGTCGAGATGACGATGAGCTTCGACGTCTGGCATCACACCTTGCCGCCTCTGACTCTGCACGGATCTGAGGGCTCGCTGCTCGTCGGCGATCCGAACCAGTTCCGCGACACCGTTCATCTACGCGGCAAAAATGAAAAAGACTGGCAGACACCTGCGCTAGTCGGAAACCCCTTGCCAAACGCTCGCGGGCTCGGCGTCCGCGACATCGCGATCGCCCTCGACGAGGGTCGTCCGCATCAGGCTAGCGCGGAACTCGTGTATCACGTGCTCGACGTCATGCAGGCCGTGCTGGAATCGGCAAATAAGAATCTGCCTTGCCAAGTTCAATCGCGCATCTGAGTCCACGATGTCTGGCCGAGACCCGCTGGCTAGGACTTCAAATGCCTCTCCCACCAATCCAGAATCTCACCCAACCGGTGCAAGCGTAGATCCGGGGGGCCGATTCGGGACATGCCGTGAGAGGTCGTCGTGGGGTAGCGCACGAATCTTGACTCGACTCCCTGCTGCTGCAGCGCCGTGAAGACCTGCTCGCTCTGCTCGATGTTGCATCGCAGGTCGCCCTCGCTGTGGATGATGAGCATGGGCGTGTCGACTTGCTCGAAGTAAGCGATCGGGGATTGACGCCAGAGCTCTTTGATCTTGTCGAGATCGCCCCAGGCGACGCCCTTGAAGTAGCCGTCCTTGTTGAATGGGAAGTCGGAATTGCCGGCCATGGAGACCATGTTCGACACGCAGCGGTCGGTGATCGCGGCTTTGTAGGCTTTGCAGTGGCCGACGACCCAGTTCGTCATGTAGCCGCCGTAGGAGCCGCCCATCACGCCCATTTGGCCCGGGCTGACGTACGGCTGGTGCTGCATCCAGCGAGTCGCAACTTCGATGTCTTCCCAATCCTTATTGCCCCAGTCGCCGCGGATCTCGGCGCAGTACTGCTCGCCATAGCCTTTGGAGCCGCGCGGGTTCGTGTAGACGACGACGTATCCGGCAGCGGTGAGAACCTGCATCTCGTGGAAGAATGCCCAGCCGTATTGGGCGTGGGGTCCGCCATGGACTTGAAGGATCGTCGGGTAGCGTTTGGGGGCGAGGTAGTCGACTGGCTTCATAACCCAGGCGTGGAGCTTGGACTCGGATCCGTCCTTGTTTGGAGTCGAGTCGATCCAGACCTCCTCCGGTTCGCTGAGGGCGATCTCGTCGTGGAAGGCCTGATTGAAGCTCGTGAGCACCTTCGACACCGGGTTGCCGGTGACGAGCTCGGATTCAATCACCGCGATTTCGGGGAGCTTGGTGGCGTGGCCGAACGTCGCCGCGATGCGGCGGCCGTCGCGACTGACGTTGCCGATGGTCAGGGAGTGCACGCCTTCGGTGATTCGCTCCACCTGGGCGTCGAGGGTGACTCGTCCGAGCTGGACCTCGCCCTGCCAACCGATCTGGACGTACAGGGATTTGGAGTCTGGCGCCCATTCGAGGACCGCCGCGAAGCCGGATTCCTTAGTGTCGCTGAGGGTCCCCACGCTCATGTCAAAAGCTTGGTGGCCCGTGAGGTTGCGTACGTTTACGGAGTCGTCCCTGGCTGAGGCGTCACAGACGTAGACCTTCGTGTTCCGCGTGCCCCAAGGATCTTCCTCGTCTACGTCGCCAGCGTAAGCGAGCCTGGTGCCGTCGGGCGACCAACGCACCGGACCCTTGCTGCCCGTCGGCAGCCCTTCCAGCTTCCAAGCCTGGCCCTCGAGATCGACGCGCCAAATCTGATCGTTCGGCGTCTCCGAGAACGGACGCTTGCGAGCGGTGTGGAGGACGGCCAGTTCCTTCGAATCGGGCGACCAGTCGAACGAATACATGCCTTCGGGAGCGGTGTCGCGGAGGAGCTTTACATGCGCCCACTCTTCGGGCGAGTCGTCAGCGAGAGCCGCTTGCACGTCGAGCAGATACAGCTTGTGCCGCTGCATTCCGAAGTAGCCGTCGCCGTCGAGCCGGTACCAGATGTCTTCGGCGACCAGCGGAGGCAAGCTGCCGCCCTTCTCCTCGCGTTCCTTCTTAGCCTTGTCGGTCTTTTCGGGAAGCTGCTCGCGGAAGGTGAAGGCGATCCAGTTGCCGTCCGGCGACCAGCGATGCTCACCGATCGAACCCTCGGGAAGCTTCGTGATCGCGCGCGCCTCTCCGCCGGAAGCGGAAAGGATGTGGAGCTGGGCCGCAGGCTTGTCGCGACCCGAGACAAAGGCGATTCTGCTCCCGTCCGGAGACCATCGGCCGCCACCGTTGCCGCCTTCGCCCTGCGTCCACTGCGTTTTCTTGCCTTCGCTATCGACCGTCCACAGGTTGGTGATGTACTTGTTTTTCTTGCCGATGTGCTTCCGGGTGAAGAGGATCCTCGAGCCATCCGGGGAGATCTGCGGGTCGCCGACGAAGATGATTCGATTGAGGTCTTCGGGGCGGATGGGTCGCTTCGGCATAAGCGGAGGTTACCGCCTTGGACGGTTCGGAAGGCAGTAGGATAAGTCGTGCGGCGCTTTGGTAGGGCGGTGGATTTCGGCTCCGACGCGACCCGGGCGCTGTCCCAGTTCGTGGCCGTCAATGCGCGCCCGGTGCGCATGCCTTCGGCCCTGGGGCTTGCGATTCTGGGGCTGGTGCTCGGGTTTTCGTTCGACCGATCATGGCTCCTCGCGGCGATTGGAGCGGCGACCGGCTTCGGCATCGGGATGATCCTGATTCCCGGTCCAGTCGGCATCGTCGAGCAATTGGACCGTCAACGGCGCGCAATCGGATTGGACCAGGCGCTTGCCAACGACCAGATCGCCGTGCTCGAGCCCGCAGCGCGGTTCTGGGAGGCGATCGACAATGCGATGCAGTCGACGGCCTGGCGGGCGCAACGATCGCTCGCCTCCAGCGTTTCGGGAGCGGCGCTGGAACTGATGCGGCAGATTTTGGTGGACGAACTGCGGGGAAGATCGGCGGTAGGTTCGAGGGCGATGTTGCGCGAGATGGCGCGGCGGGTCGAGGCGGTTAGTGCGGCGATGGGCGCCTATTCGCGGACCGACTTCGATTCCTCTGGCGTCGCTTTGGGCGAGGGGTTGCCAGGGGTCGCAGCATTGTCCGACCTGCTTGCCGAGATCGAGGCGCTCGAATGAGGCGGGTGGTGATCCATGGCTGCTCGGGTAGCGGGAAGACGACCCTGGCGAACTCGCTCGCGAAGAAGCTGGGAGTGAAGCACGTCGAACTCGACTCTTTTTTTCACGAGCCGAACTGGCAAGAGGCTCCGCCGGAGGTTTTCCGCGCCCGGGTGGCGCAGGCGGTGGCGGTCGACGGCTGGGTGGTGGACGGAAATTATCGGAAAGCGCGCGACTTGGTTTACGCGCGATGCGATACAGTCCTTTGGCTCGACTATCCGATGCCCTTGATCCTCTGGCGCTTGACGGGACGCATCCTCCGGCGCGGGCTTCTCCGGGAGGAGCTCTGGAACGGAAATCGCGAGTCCATATTTCGACATTTCTTTACACGGGAGTCGCTCTACCTATGGGTGTTCCAGAGCTATGGACGGCGGCGGGCGGATTGCCGGGCGTTGCTCGCCGA
>JBBSFL010000133.1:0-8439 GCA_038238735.1 Fimbriimonadales bacterium
GTCGTTCGGGTGCGACACGAGGGTGTCGCTGTAGCTGTGACATGCTACTGTCAATGTCACCTGCTGTACTGCCAGCAGTCTCCTACCGGGACGGGCGTCAGGACGAGGTCCGAAGCTCCCGGCACAACGTAGCCTCAGCCTTCGGGCTGGCGTGTTCGGACGCGAGTCCGGCACGCGACTCCGAGCAGCAGGAAGTCGGGAACCAGGAGCGTGTGGTAAGGTCAACCCAGGTAAAGCATCGATAAACGTCGTCACAGAGAACAAGCGAAAGCTGCTGCTACGCTTGGGCCAAAATGGCACGTGGTCAGGATGGCGGGCTCCGAACTCCCGCCACGCAGTTGTTACACCACCGGCGGAGAGATGCGACCTAACCCACACCGCTACAGCGTCGCAACGTGGTAAGCCCGTAGTCCTCCCACGAGGGACAGCGAACCGCAAGGCCAGCCGACGGGGCTGCGGGTAAAGGATCCGGGAGAAAGCGAATGCCGGCCTGTAACGGGCCGTATAGGGGTTGCGCCAGTAAGGCAACATCATCCCACGCGAAAGCGGGCAGACTTCCCGGTGGTCTTCCGTCACGAGAGAACCTTGGCCAACTGACTCAGGGAGCAAAGCAGACATGTCACAGGCTGCAAAGCCTGATGGTGCAGTTCCCGGCCGTGCGACCGACTGGCATTCCCTCAACTGGAAGAAGGTCTTTCGCATTGTCCGTCGGCTCCAGGCGCGTATCGTGAAGGCGCTTCGGGAGGGTAGATGGGGCAAAGTTCAAGCACTGGTTTATCTACTCACCCACTCGTTCAGTGGCCGAGCGCTGGCCATTCTACGAGTTACCACCAATCGAGGTGCATCGACCCCGGGCGTTGACGGAGTCATCTGGAACACCCCTGGGGCGAAGACTGCTGCCTTTGGCGCGTTGCGTTCTCATGGCTATTCACCTCAGCCATTGCGACGTGTCTACATTCCCAAGAGCAATGGAAAGCTCAGGCCTTTGGGGATACCCACCACGACCGACCGCGCCCAGCAAGCATTGCACTTGCTGGCCCTCGATCCGATCGTGGAAACGCAGGCGGACTACAACTCGTTCGGCTTCCGTCTGCACCGGAACTGTGCCGACGCGTTGGTGCAATGCCATCGCCTCTTGTGCAAGCAACACAGTCCGGAATGGGTCCTGGAGGGGGATATCAAAGCCTGCTTTGACCGGATCAGCCGGGACTGGCTCTTGCGTCACGTCCCCATGAACAAGTCGATCCTCGACAAGTGGCTGACGGCAGGCTTCATCGAGAAGAACGTCTTTCACGCCACCACGGAGGGTACACCTCAAGGGGGTATTATCTCCCCGGCGCTTGCGAATCGGGCGTTGGATGGACTGCAAGGGTTGCTGAAGCAACGCTTCGCGGCCACCCGCACGGCACGCGAACGGAACCGCGTCCATCTGGTTCGGTATGCGGATGACTTCATCATTACGGGCACGTCCAAGGCTCTCCTTGGGAATGAAGTCCAGCCTCTCGTGGAACACTTCTTGTCGGCGCGGAGTCTCGAACTCTCCCACGAGAAAACCAGCATCACGCATATCAAAGACGGGTTCGACTTCCTTGGCCAGAACGTGCGTCGTTATCCGAACGGGAAGGTGTTACTGAAACCGTCCCGGAAGAACGTGCGGACATTCCTGGGGAAGATCAAGGAGACGATGAGGAGGTACGGCGGCAGTGCCACAGCCGGCGATCTGGTAATACGGCTGACCCAACAGATTCAAGGATGGGCGTTGTATCACCGGCATGCGTCGAGCAAGCGCACCTTCGGCTACGTAGACAACGTGATCTTCCATCGGTTGTGGCGCTGGGCACGCAGGCGACACCGGAAGAAGTCGGCGTCGTGGGTGAGGAAGAAATACTTTCCGAGCCACGAAGGACGCGACTGGGTGTTCACCGGGACGTGCTTCACGAAGAAAGGCGAAGGCTACCCGGTACGCCTGATGAAGGCCGGTAGCGTGCGAATCAAGCGTCACGTCCTGATCCACGCGGAGGCGAATCCGTATGACCCTGGGTGGGAGAGCTACTACGAGGCAAGGCTGCACGAGAAGCTGTCGGCCACCCTGGCAGGAAGGGAGCGGATTCGTTGGCTGTGGGAGGAGCAGCAAGGTCGCTGCCCGATGTGCGGGGAACTGCTGGCGGACGAAAGCGCGTGGCAAGTCTACCACATCCACTGGCGGGTGTTTGGCGGAGGCGACAAGCTGACCAATCTCCGGTTGCTCCACGTGAATTGTCACCGACAGCTACACAGTGTAAGATAGGGGTGTTGTTGACCGCGTCCCGCGAGGGGCGTTCGTGAAGGCTTGAGCCGGATGCGTCGAAACGGCGCCTGTCCGGTTCTTAGGGGGCGGGGGGGGCAGCAATGCTCTCCTGCTACCCGACCTTCAGTCCATGATGAACACAGGGTACAAGCGATGAGCGAAAATCCCTCGGCTCCGCGTGATGAAGACGCCCCAGAGAATTTGAACCCTGGTCCCCCGGCATCAGATGAGGGACCTTTCGTTAATTTGCCGTCAGAGGATGTTGCCGGGCGTCATTCCTCCAATCTTCAAAAAGCTAGGAAACAGAAAACAGCAGCGTGTCTCGGTGCCATCGTTGGAGGCTGCTATGGCCTGACGTTTACGCTACTTGCGGGGGCGGCTCCTACCAGCGTTCTCTGGGCGTTTCTGGGCCTCGTGTGCGGTGCCGCCTTTGGATTTTTGCTTGGGTTGTATCTAGTCTATACGAAAGCCTGGACGATCATCACGGGTCTGATCCGAGGCGGAGAAAGTTATGATCGAGAAGAACGCTGGGAGATGGCTCGGCTGGCGGGAAGTGCTTTCGCCCTGCTGGGAGCGATCACCGGGCTCGTAATTGTCCTCTCGTGGGCTCACGATCTCGTTCAGAACCTTGCCCTCTTCGTCGCCGCGTTGACAGCCTTTGGGGGCGGGGTGATTGGCTACTATTCGGCGGACAAGCGGTTAGTCCCGGCGGAGGAAGACCGGCCCCATGCAATCGACTACGTTCCCGCTCGCCGGAATCTGAGGCCGGGGCGTAATGGCCTTATCGTAACGCTCGTTGCAATCTTCGCTTTGGTCGCAGGCCCTGCCGTCGTCGCGCTCCTCCTGAAGGTCCAGGAACGCCGTGAAGCGGTTGCAACCCGCGATGGGCTGGCGGCGGAGAAGGCGGCCGCGGACCGAGCCCGCCTAGAGGCAGATGAGGCACGACGTATCGCAGAAAGGACCGCCGAAGATGACAAGCCCCTGGAAGTGTGCAACGCCCCCCATCTGTTCCATTACCGATGCCTCGCATTCCACCCGAGCGACAGAATCCTCGCGGCTGGCGGTGGCACGTCGGACTCCGATCCCAACAGTTTCATGAGGATTAACCCCGCTCTCGTACTCCCCGCCGCCCTCAGTGTGTGGACCACCGATACCTGGCGACTGAATCGCCTTCTCGTCGCCGCCGGCCGCGACGACCACCCGACGGTGAGTTCGGTCGCATACAGTCCTTTCTACAACGACCCCCGCGAGCCGTGGAACGGGAACCTACTGGCGGCGGCACGCAACGGCGAGTTGTGCGTGTGGAACACGCAATATTCCGAAGACACCCGGTTCCGCATGCCCGACGGCTTGCCGTACTACGCCCGCTACGTCGCATTCAGCCCAGTGCGGGCACAAGGGGAAAAGGTGTTGGCGATCTCAGGAAGCAGCGACATCCTCCTATTCGATGTCGAGTCGGGCAAGGTGACGAAGACCTTGAAGTTCACCAAGGAGATAGAGAAGAAGCTCAACCGGCAAGACTACCGCCCCCGCGCCTTGACGTTTGACCCCTTCGGGAGTTTGCTCGTGGCGGACGGGGTCGTGTGGAACCCCCACTCCGGCAATGTGGTTACGAGCCTGCTGCACGGCTCGACTCTGTGTGCAGCCTTCAGCCACGATGGGAGGACACTCGTAACGGCCGACGCCGACGGGAAGACCGTTAGAGTGTGGGACTGCGATGGATGGAAGGAACGGAAAGTGATTTCCTCCCGGTTGGCCCGATTTGCTTACGGCGCACTCGGCTTTAGCAAAGACGGGACGCTGGCAATGCCTGGCGACGATGGCCGTATCCGCCTTCTCAACCTCGATAGAGGATGGGTTGATGCGGACCTGCCGTGTGGCGCGGATGCACTGCAGTTCAGCCCGGACGGAAAATTCCTTGCCACGGCGACCGATGGGGATGTGAAAATCTGGGACGTGGAGAAGCGACGGCAGGTGCATCGCGAGCGGCACATAAGAGAATAATTTCGCCCGGTGCAGCTCTTTCGGCACTGGGTTACTGGAACGGTAGTTGCAACCCCAAGTGCGGTTGCACACATCTCAGCCAGAATAGAAGCATAGTGGCCGCGGTGGTTGGTCAGGTCATCGGGGTTGCTGCGATTACAGTCTCCGAATGTTGTCGGGCGTGGTGTTCGAGAAAGCCGAACCAAACGTTGGTGCGAAACGTTAGTTTGAATAACATCATGTTATTCGACAAGGGATGACGGAACTGCTTGGCTAGCATGATGTTACGACCAAGCCTCGGATTCCGCTTCGAGTCGGCTACCGGGACGTGCGAGGGGAGTAATCCCTTCGTGCGAAGCTTCCGGGACAAATGGATCCTCACTGATATAAGTGGTTGTCGATGCGTCGGCAATAGTTCGAGCCGGATGATGCGAAAGTATCCCGTCCGGTTCCGAGGGGGCGGGTTCGGGGGAGGCGATGCTCACGTCAAGATCGTGGACGGGAGCCGGGTCGGCGAGGTACGGGTCGATGGTCAGATTGCCGATTCGGCTTTGATTCAGAGCTTCTATGCCTATCCCGCCTTCAATGGCGGGGTGAATGTCGCCCTTCGCGATGTCGATGGCGACGGCAAACTGGAGTTGCTCACGGGAGCCGGTCCCGGCGGCGGACCGCACGTCAAGATCTTCGATCCACGGACGGGAATGGAACTGGAAAGCTTCTTCGCGGAGGCGATGGACTTCCGCGGCGGGGTATTGGTCAAGTGAGCTTGGACTGGCGTTGCAGGTTAGCCGCGCTGCGACGGGACTCCGGAGCGAATCGCGTTTTCTATCAACAAACGCGCTTCGCTCCGGAGTACCCTCGCGACGCGGCTAACGAATACCGAGATCGGAACGCGAACAAAATGAACTTGTCAGGGTCTTCGCTTGCTTCTCGCCCGGTCAACGCATACTCTCTTCTGAACTTGCCGACGCTCCTCGGAATGAGACTCCCATGCCGGATGAGAACCTTGATCCCAATCCACCTCCCACGACCACGGTGGTCGAACTCAACCGGCGGAATGCCCGTCTCGGCTTGAGACTCTTCGCCATCTATTTGCTTTTCTATGCCGGTTTTGTGCTGTTGAATGCTCTCTCGCCTGCCCTGATGGAGCGAGAGATTTTCGCCGGAATCAATCTCGCGGTGGTCTATGGGGTCAGCCTGATTTTCGCGGCCTTTGCCATCTCCCTGATTTATGCCTGTCTCTGTCGTGATGCTTCTCAAACGGAGAGCCGCTCATGATTCATGAAGCCTCCTCCACGGCAGTCCTGGTCTTTGCTCTGTTCGTCGCCTTCACTTTGGGAATCAGTTTCTGGTTTGCCTCGAAGACCAAATCTTCGCAAGGGTACTTCGCCGCTCATGGGAGCATTCACTGGGCGGTCAATGGCATCGCCTTCGCGGGAGACTATCTCTCGGCGGCATCGTTTCTCGGCATTTGCGGGATGATCGCCTTCTTCGGCTACGATGGCTTCCTCTACTCCATCGGCTATCTGGCGGGCTGGATTGTCGCTCTCCTGGTCATCGCCGAGCCGATCAAGCGACTGGGAAAATATACCTTCGCCGATGCCTTGGATAGCCAGTTCCAATCACGCGGAATCAAACTCGCGGTAGCCATCAGCACCCTCGTCGTGAGCGTCTTCTATCTCATTCCGCAGATGGTCGGGGCGGGGGTTCTCATTCAACCTCTCCTCGGTTTGCCTCATTATGCGGGGGTGTTGTTGGTCGGGACGGTGGTGATTCTGATCGTCTCGACGGCAGGGATGGTCAGCACCACTTATGTGCAGTTTCTCAAAGGATCGTTGCTGGTCATCTTCAGTTTGATTCTCACGATTCTGATTTTGAATCGCGGCCTGAGTACCCATCCGGAGCCAGCGGGGCAAGCTCCCTTCGAGGCTCAGATGCTCGGACCGATTCCCGCGTCCGGGTTTTCGCAACGATCCGCTCAAGAACTCGGTATCGAAAAAGGAACCCGACTCCCGGAGGAAGGCATCTGGATTGGCAAGCCTTATGTTCGGATTCAGGAAGCCGGGATGACCCGAATTTGGAGAATAGATAAACGCGGTGAAGTGATCGATCTGCATTTCACGCAAACCGTGGTGACTCCGAGCCAACCGGGAGCACGAGTGCTGGTCAATGGCTTGCCACGCGGCAGAGGGGAAGGTGAGGGCGATCTCTCTCCCGTGGGGACAATCCGAACGCTTCCCGGTGGACAGTCGGAAACTGGTCCGATCGGTCCGATCAAGTTCTTGCAAACGATTTCTCAATCGGAAGTCATTCTCTGGGGGACGGACAAACTCGAAGAGAAAGACGGCAGCAAAATCACCATCTACTATCCGCGTCCCACCCCCGGCGGAGAGATTCTGCGTCCCGGCAATCACCCCGCCTTCAAGGGGATTCGTAGCGAGAAGCTGACCGATAAACTCAACTTCCTCTCGCTCATGTTGGCTCTCTTTTGCGGCACCGCTTCCTTGCCGCACATTTTGATTCGCTATTACACGGTGAAAGATCAGGCTGCGGCTCGGAAGAGTACCGTGGTCGGCATCGCCACGATTGGGTTCTTCTACATTCTGACTCTCTATCTCGGTCTGGGAGCGATGACCAGCGGGGCGCTGGACGTGAGCGATAGCAACATGGCGGCTCCGTTACTCGCCCGCAGCTTCGGCGAGTTGATGTTCGCCATCATTTCCGCGATTGCCTTTACGACGGTGTTGGGAACCGTTTCCGGTCTGCTGGACGGCGTGGAATTCACGATCGAATTCCGGGCGCGCTCGGACAAGGCGTGGTCGGCCCTGGAAACCGGCCGGCCGATCTTCGCCGTCTCTAGTCTGAGTAACCGGCTCGAAATCATGCCCTACAAAGGGGCGTTCCAAGTTTCCGTCGGCTCGCTCGAATCGATACCAGAAGCGAAGTTCTCGAAGGCATGGGAAAAGCCGTGCGAGGATCTGAAACTCACCGCCGACGCCTGGCATGCGGTCGCGTTGACGCTCAAGCAAAAAACTCTGCGTATCTACATCAACGGGGTCGAAGCCGGGAAGATCGACGACGTTCGCTTTTTGCCGATCTGGTCGGATGACACCCGCGGCGGCGGCATCCAGGTCGGCGGCGGGCCGGGGGCGACGAGCGGGTTCTGGATCTCGGACATCCGCATTTCTCGCACGGCCCGCGTGCCGGGTCAGCCGGTGAAACTCCGCTCTCTGGAAGGCTCGCTGGTCGTCGATGCGAAGCGGACCGTCGGGGCCGTCCCCGCGAACCTGCTCGGGTCGTTGCACCCCGCCGGGCCGGAGGTGACGCCCGAGCAAATCCGTTCGGCCGTCCAGGTGATCCGCACCGACAAACTGCTGACGGCCACCCCGATGAAGCGCGGTGGGGCGGATGCGGAGCACCCGACGGCCGGCAAGAGCGGGAAATTCAGCTACGACTGGCAGGTGGTGGACCGCACCTTCGACTGGCTGAAGCGCCACGGGGTCGCCACCTACATCAGCATCGACTCGACGCCGTCGCTACTGGGCGGGAGCGTCAAGCCGTTTTCGGGGAAGGCCCTGACCGAAGCGCTCAGCGCCGTGTCGGGCTTCGGCCAGGAGCCGCCGAAGGATTTCGAGGACTGGGCGCTGATCGTCGGGGACCTCGCGCACCACGTGCTGAACGAAAAGAAGTACACGGTCCTGTGGTGGACGGTCTGGAACGAACCGGACGACGGCGGCGGCTTCTGGAACGCCGGGCTGGAGCGATACCTGGATCTTTATGCGGTCACGGTTAAGGCCGTGCGGGCCGTCGATCCCAAGGCCCGCGTCGGTGGACCGGAGACCGCGCACCTGAACGAGAAGTTCATCAAGGCTCTGTTCGGACGCTGTGCCAAGGACAAGCTGCCCCTGGATTTCATCGCGTACCACGATTACTCGGGCGACTTGAACCACCTCGACCGCGGCCGCGCCGTCGTGGACTCCTTCGCGAAGCAATCGGGCTTCCCGACGCCTTTCCCCGTCGTGGTCGGTGAGTTCAACTGGTCGGCCGACAATCTTTACAAATCCGGGGTCGCGCGTTTCAACTCGGGCATGTGGCACATCCGCGCGCTGGGGGCCGCGTACACGACGGCCTACCTGACGCGCATGGTGGAACTTCCCGGGTTCGAGCAC
>JBBSFL010000134.1:0-8399 GCA_038238735.1 Fimbriimonadales bacterium
CTCCTTCCAGCCCAGCAGAGATCGCTCGACCATGATTTGCGAGCGCATCGAAAGCTTCAGACCCTTTTGGCCGATCTCCCAAAGCTCCTCTCGCGTATGGGCGATGCCGCCGCCTGTGCCGCCGAGCGTGTACGCGGGGCGGATGATGCAGGGGTACGGAACCACATCGAGCACCGCCTCCAACTGCTCGGGTGACTCGATGATCCAACTCTCGGGAACTGGCTCCTTGATCTCGCGCATCAGGTCGCGAAACTGCTCGCGGTCCTCGGCTTTTCGAATTGCGGAAAGCGGGGTGCCCAGCAACTTCACGTCGTATTTCTCCAGCACGCCGTTGTCGTTGAGCTGGATCGCGAGATTCAAGCCGGTCTGCCCGCCTAGGGTTGGCAGCAGGGCGTCCGGACGCTCTCGCGCGATGACGCGTTCGCAAAAGTCGACGTTGAGCGGCTCGATGTAAAGCCGGTCGGCCACGCCCGGATCGGTCATGATCGTGGCCGGGTTTGAATTGATGAGGACGACCTCGTGGCCCTCCTCCTTCAAGCTCTTGCAAGCCTGGGTGCCCGCGTAATCGAACTCGGCGGCCTGACCGATCACAATGGGGCCGGAGCCGATCACGAGGACCTTCATTTCAAAGCGGGAGTGTACCGGCTGGAGCACCAAGGCGGCCCAAAATAGAGCATGCATTCCGACCACAAGCACCTACATGTCGCGGCGGCCACGCCCGCCGATTGGGAGAGAATGCGCGAGATCTTTCGCGCGGCGGGGCGGGTTGCCTGGTCGTCGATCTTTGATCCCGAAGAGCTGGTAGTTCTCGAACCTCCTGCCCGTTGGCGTGACCTTATCGGCAGGCAACTTCCGGAGGGTGAAGTGTGGATCGCGAAGCATGCGCCGAACGAACCTGCGGCTGGTTTCGTCATTATCCGCGCATCCGGCGAAGCACACGCATCAGCCCAAACGGGCGAGGTCGATAGCTTTTACACTCACCCGGACTTATGGGGAGTTGGAGCAGGCAGGCTGCTCATGACCCAGGCCCTGCATCGGCTGTCCGGATTCGGTTTCCGAGAGGCAACCCTTTGGACCGAGACCCGCAACGAGCGCGCCCGAGCCTTCTACGAGAGAGCCGGCTTCAGGCTCGATGGGGCGGAAAGACGCCGAACCCTACGCGGCACTGACCTGGTTGAGGACCGCTGGCGAAAGATCCTCACCGATCCGGACCGCTCAGAGGCTTGACCTGCCGGGCCGCCTCGATACTGCGCTTCCGCAGCTTGTCGAACAAGCCGTCCGTGCGGAAGATAACGCCCACCGCGTAGTTATTCGGGAACTTGCGATAGTCCACGAAGACCTCGAGACACCCGACGACCTGGGTGAACGTGTACTCCCGGTCGTAGAGCGACCGGCGGCGCGCGTCGTATTTGAGGAGATAGCCAATGCGGGTTGAGCCTAGCTTCAGGTCGATCCGGCCGGACATCCCGCCCTTGGACGCTAGAGGATCCATCTCGAACTGCGACACGCCGAAGTCGGAGGACCCAAAGTAGATAGCTCCCATGCTCAGCCACTTTGCCGGTTCAAACACGAGGCCCGCCTGGCCGCGAACCCACCCATAGCCAGTTTTTCCCACAAAAGAACTTGCGTCCATTCGAGAGACGCCGTAGAGGTTGCTGCCGATGCGGAGGCGGGGGGGCGACAGGGCGAACTGGCCGGCCACGCGATATTGCATCGACGACCCGAGTGGCTGAAGCGAATCGGCCCGAGCCACCGCCAAGAGACCCCAGCCACCGAATTGGAAGCTGCGCTGGGCGGTGAGTTGTAATGGCACGTCGAAGCGTTCGATCTGATTGCGGGCGCCCGCCGTGACGTGGAGGAAAGTCGAGGCGCCAATTAGATTCTGCGGGCGTCGCGTTGCGAGTTCCTCGCTCTCAAAGCTCGAAACTCGGATGTTGTCGAAGTAACCGCCACCAAATCGCTCCGAAAACTCGGACTGGGGGACGAGGGGGCTGGAGTTCTCCGCGGCGGGCACGAAGCTTCTCGCGATCGTCGCGCGGCCCGAGGCCAGTCGGCCGGGAAAGGCGGATGCGTTGAAGGTGAAAGCCGTTTTCGAATCGACGAGGAGGCCACCCTTCCAGGTCGCTCCGATCAGATTGTCGCGATTCAAGGAGAGGGTCGGCAGCCCAATCCCCGGGCTCCGACGGTCGAGGCTGAAATGCTGGGTCGGCAGCCGGATAATCTTGTGTCCCAGCACATAAAAATCGGGATGGTAAGCGGTGCCCCCGTGGCCCGGCTCGATTACGACGCTCGACGTCTTGAACATATAGCTCGGCAACGGCCGGGAGCAACCGGTAGCGCTGACGTCCGTTAGAGTCCATCGCGCAGGAAACACCTCGTCCTTCGGCTTACCGTCTTTGCCAACGACCTTTACGGTTCGCTCGGCCTGGATGTCGATATGGGCGGTCCAGACCTTGAAGCCGCCGGATTCGACAAAGGCATTGTCCGCCTCGCCGGTCTTCGCCTTCCATCGAAAGATGAGTTTGTCGGCGGTGACGATGCCCGCAGGGTCTGTCAGCTTAACATGGCCCGTGGCAACCCCGAACTCCTCGCCGGGAGCTTTGTGGAGCTCGACCCGATCGGCGGAGATCATGGTCGGCAAGAACGTGACCACTACGCCGTCTGAGTAGGTGACGATCTGCTTCTCGACGTCGGCGGTCTGGTTCTTGAAGCTGACGATCACATCGGGACGCTCGAGAGGTGGAGCGGCCTTTGGCGGGAGTGAGGCGAACGCGACCGGCGGGAGGGGGATGACCGGCATGCGGGGCAAGTTTACCGTCGCCCAAATTCCCGAGTCGACAGGCTAATTTCACCAGTTTCGTTTCGGTAATTAGGGCTTTGGCGTAAGCAATGAAGGCGGCGCGAACAACAGTGAGGCGAACGGTATAGGTCTTTGTACCCGTCGTGTATGATAGATGAGCACCGTCGCTGGAACCATGATCGAAGCGCAAGGCTTGTCGTCGCCCGCGGATTACGCGGCACAGGAGCGTTACTGGGTATCGCGTTGCCGGATGGGGGACGAAGCCGCCTTGGCATCCCTTGTCGCTCGGCACCGTGCGCGAATGATTCGCACCGCAGGGAACCTTCTCCGAGATCGCCACGAAGCCGAAGACGTCGCCCAGGAAGCGTTTTTGAAGGGCTTCCGCGAACTTCCGAAGCTGCGCGACGACCGCGCCTTCGCCGGATACCTTTACCGAATATGCGTCCGGCTGTGCATGGATCGCTTGCGACTAAAGCGCGCGGAGATCGCCGATCTCGATGCCGTGCAGCCCCACGAAGGCGGCACGGTCGAAAATCGGGTGGTCATAGAGAAACTTTTGGCCCAGTTGCCCGCCGAATTGCGTTCCACGCTCGTCTTACGGGAAATGGAGCAGCTTAGCTATGACGAAGTGGCGGAAGTAATGAACGTCCCGGTCGGCACGGTGCGGTCTCGGCTGCACACGGCGCGCGAGCGCTTCCGCCGCCTTTGGGTGGAGGCGATGGCGGGCTAATGTTCAAGTTTTCCTGCCAGAGATTCAGTCGGCTCCTCAGCGAGAGCCGTGACCGAGAGTTGACGCACGGCGAAGAAGGTTTTCTCTCTTCGCATGCGCTTAGGTGCACGCCTTGCGCTAAGCTCGAAAGTCAGACTTTTGATTGCCTCGCTGAGTTGAGGGGAGCCACCCTCGATCTTCAACCTTCGGAGGGATTCGGCGACGGAGTCGTGGCGGCGTTCCGTGAGGGTCGGAAGTCGCTAGGCTTTGGCTACTGGTCTCCGGCGGTGATGGGCGCCGCGATCGCGGGCATCGCCGTCCTCTGCGCGTTGACGATTGTTACGAAGACCGTCGAAAGCCCTGTGCGACGATCGAACATCGGCGCGGCCACTCGATTTGGGCACGTAGCTAATCCGTTCCCTGCTTTGAACTTGGATTCCGCTCCTCGCCAGCTGAGATGACGGGCTGGGGCCGGGCGTTTTACGGCGCCGCCTTCGGCTCGGTTCTCACCCTACTCATCCATCCCGCCTCTCGCCCGGTGATGCTGGCTTACTGGTACCAGCCCTCTAGTCTTGTCGAGAGGGCTTCGAACGCCTACACGTATCAGGGAAGCGCCGTGCTTCCCGCTCCCAAGAGGCTAGAGGACGCCAGCCTGTGGGTCCAGATGGGCGCAGATCGAACGCGAAGGGCCGCCCGGCCGGACACCGGCGAGCTCAAGAGCCTCCTGAGAGTGGTCGATGCGGCCGCCCTTGCGGAGCCCGAGAACGCATTTTGGAAGCAAATGTCCGCGGTCTACTTGCGCGACTCGGGCAAATATGCCCAAGCCCGCGCCATGTGGATTGCCGCGTCGAAGTGCCGCAGCTGGAACGACTACCAGTCAAGCCGCTTGGTCCTGATTCGTCGCCTATTAGAAACTCAGTCCGGAATTCGGATGAGTTGGCAGGCCGCCCTCGCTTTCTGCCAACGATCTATCGAGCCGGCGCTCGAAATCGCAACGTTCTCTCGCTGGGTCCTAACCGGAGTGAAGGCCGAGAAGCCGGCGGACCTCGAACTACGCATGGCGACCCTCAATAATGCCGCGCTCCTCGTCGAGGGGTCGCGATCTATCGCGGTGGGCCAGATCGGCACCCAGATCTTCGATATCGGCTGCGGGATTCAGGTCGCCGCCCAGACATCCCGCAGAGACCGATACAAGGCCCGCTATGCGTTGAAATCCCAGTTTCAAAAAGTGATGGGGTCCGACATGGCGGATGCGTCCGAGAAGTTATTGCGCAGCAACGAGGCCTGGAGCGTTCTGACCTCGACCGACCCAGCGATTGAGAACCCGCCCGAGGTAATAGGCTACTCGGCGCTGACCGGTTCGCTGCCCGGCACGTTCATGATCCTTGGCATGATCGGTCTGGCCATCTATGGAGTGGGTTGGACAGCCAGATTCTGGCCCGCCAATGCCGGGCTGCGGACAGCAGTGCTGTCCGTGGCCGCGGTGATACTCGGCATCGGCGCCTACCTAGCGGTGGATCTTCCCTTGCTCGGAATCTTGGTCGCTCTGAGTGTCGTTTTTCAATCCCTGACTCCCACCCTCGGTGACCGGCGACAACTGAAGCGTCTTGGCTCCCTCTTCGAGTTTGCCGTAACGGTGTTCGCCATCACCATCATCGCGGTCTTGGGCATGCTCTTCTTCGGGTCGACCGCGGCAGGCGCCTCGGCGCTCGCCTTCTTCGGCGTTCCGCCCGAGTACCTGTTCGGGTCGACGATCCTTACCGGCATTGGCATCATCATCTTCTGCCTTATGCTGGTGGTTCCCCCAACCTGGGCGATCACCCACCGCGTGAACACTGCTCAGGTCGTGCGCCTGATGTTTCAGCGCCTCGGTTCGATCTTGGCAGCCGTCTGTCTGGCTCTCGCCATCATCCTTACCCCGACGATGCTCTTGATGGACCGCGGTCTCTCTGAGAAGATGGACAAGCTACTGGAGAACGAGCCCCTGTATTATGTTCATCCATGACGCCCGCACTTCGCGATCGCTTGCTAGCCCTGGCTGAGCGGCGTCAGGCACTGCTCGACGAGTTGGTGCGACGCCCAAGAGGCCTTAGTTGGTGCCAGGAGCACACCGCGATCGTGGACGATGCGGTTAGCACCGTCGTGGCGGAGGTATCCGGAGAATACAACCTTCCCTTTTGCGTCGTCGCCACCGGCGGATACGGGCGCAGGGAGCTGAGCCCCTATTCGGACGTGGACATCGCGGTCGTGCCTGCTGATGAAGATCCATCTCTGCTGGACCCCGCGGTCAAGGCTTTTTTCCTCCTCGTAGGCGAGGCCGCTAAGCTTCTCGGTCTCGAACTCGGCTACATGTTTTTGCTGATCTCCGATGCGCCGGGATTGGACGCGAAGAGCCGTACCGGCCTGATCGACTCTCGACTGATTGCCGGTCCCGCCGAGACTTTCGGGCGCTTGCTGGACGCTCTCGCGGAGACGATGCCTACAGGCCAGTTCATCCTTCACAAGATTCGGGAGCGGCAGGATGCATTCGCCAAGTATCACGACACCCCTTTGGTCTCGGAGCCCCAGTTGAAGGAGGGCGCCGGCGGATTGCGCTGCTTCCAAACCGCAAGCTGGCTGGGGATCGCCGTCGGCCGCGAGGCACTGAGGCCCTCACGAGACTATTCCTTCATCTGCCGGGTCCGAAATTGTCTTCACCAACTCGCGGGAAGGCGGCAGGACATCCTCACCAGAACGCGCCGCGACGAGATTGCAGAGCGGCTCGGGCTGGACCCCTACGAGTTCGGATCTGTCGTTTGCAGTTCCGGCCTCACCTTGACCTCTGCTTTCGAAGAAGCAACCCGAAATCTGCACGAAAGCCGATTTTTCCTATCTCGAGGAGTTATCGCGGTGCGGGGGGAAGCGAGAGTTCTTGCTGGAGCCGACGCGGGGGAAGCGGCTGCCGGCATCGCCATCGCTACCGATCTTGGGTTGCAAGTGGAGGACGTTCGCGTAACCCCAGGCTCCCAAATCTCGGGCAGCGCGGCAAGCTATGCCGTGGCGCACGGAGAGGCGACGTTGCGCAATCTGGATCGAGCAGGTCTACTCGACCTCTTAATGCCCGAGCTATCCGCTTGCCGGACCCTTATCTCGCGGGACAACGCGCACACCTTCACGGTCATGGAGCACACGCTGCGAGCGGTCCGGGCGCTCGACTCGCTTGAGCCCGGCTCGTTTCTCGGCAACCTAAAAGAGTCCCTGACCGACCGCCAAACCCTCTATCTGGCAATCCTCCTGCACGACCTGGGTAAGACCGATCCAGATCGTCCGCACAGCGAATCCGGAGAAGTAATCGCGCACGAAGTTGGCTCTCGCTGGAGGCTTCGAGCCGAGATGGTCGACACGGTGGCCTGGCTGGTGCGGGAGCACTTGACGATGGCCAAGTTCCTCCGGCTTCGCGACATCGAAAACCCCGAAACGATCCGCGAGTTTCGGGACATCATAGGAACGGCGGAGAGGCTCGACCTCTTGACCCTTCTCACCTGGGCCGACGTGAAAGCAGTTTCGTCATCCGCCTGGACAACGGCCCAAGATGCCTTCCTGAAGAATCTCTACGAAGCAACATCGGCGCTCCTCCACTCGGGCGAGACCGCCGTGGAAAGCGCCCCCGCCTATCGCCAAAGGCTCGCCCGGCAGTTTCAAAACGAGGACGCTGACGATGCCGATGTCCACGCGTTCATCGACAGCCTTCCCGCGCACTATCTCACTAGCACTTCGCCCGCGATCGTTCGACTGCACTATCGTTTGGCGGAGAAGGCCCGCGAAGGCGATGCCACGGTGGAGGTTCATACCCAAACAGAGTTGGGAGCCACTGAGTTCACCGTCTGCTGCCCGGACCAGCCCGGACTCCTGAGCAAGCTGCTGGGCGTCCTGTACGCGTTCGACTTATCGATGCTCGGAGTCCGCGCCTCCACGACAACATCCGAGCCGCCTATCGCTCTGGACGTCCTCACCGCCAGCCTGGGCGGTAGAGTTGTTCCCGCGGCCACCGCGCAGCAAATTTCCAAGGCCCTGTACGCAGTTATCCACGGATCGCAGAGCGTGCGAGAAATACTCGTGGCTCACCAAAAAGACCCTGATCTCGCGCAACGGGTTTTCAGCTTTATCTTCGTACCCGGAACGCCGTCGGTTCTCGAACTGCGCGCTCCCCGGGGACGGGGCATGCCCTATCGATTCTCGCGCAAGTTCACCGATCTTGGCTGGAATATCCTCGCCGCCCGCGTAGGCCAGTGGGCCGATAGCGCTGCGGCCGCTTTCTATGTGGAAGGACCGGGGGGCCGACCCCTCCTGAGAGAAGAAGTCGAGGCCGCCCTGCGAGAACCCGCCGCGACATGAACTCGCGCAAGTCCCGCGCCTTGTTTGTGATCTATCTCAAGGAGCTCTTCGCCTATCCCGCGGCGAGCTTCATTTGGGTTCTCGCGGACGCGCAGACCGCGCTCATTCTGCCAGCTGTCTGGCTTGCCGCTTCTCCAAACGGCGTGGGCGGGCTCGATCACGGCCAGCTCGTGAGCTACTACCTTGTGTCGATGACGGTCTCCCAGTTCGTCACCTGCCACCTTATGTGGGACATAGCCTGGGACATTCGCGAAGGCGCTTTCAGCAGCCAGATCGTCCGCCCTATCAACTTCTTCTGGATGAACGTTCCGCGAAATTTCTGTTGGCGCATCGCGAAGCTGGTTCTCTTTCTCCCCTTGGGCCTGTTCGCGTTCGCTGTCTATGCGTGGCACGGAGTCACGTCCCCGGTCTATCTTTCTTGGGAAGCCGTCCTTTCGATCGTCCTCGCCCAGACACTAAGCTTCGTCTCCGGCTACTGCATGGCCCTCGTGACCCTATGGACGACGGAGTTTATGA
>JBBSFL010000135.1:0-8392 GCA_038238735.1 Fimbriimonadales bacterium
GTGATTCCATCCGAGGCGGCCATGGCGTCAGCAACCGCCCGGGTCCCGGCCTCGAACGGCTTCATTTCAAAGACTCCCATCGGTCCGTTCCAGATAACCGTCCCTGCGGTACGGATGACTTCGGCAAAGGCTATTGCGGTGTCAGGCCCGATGTCGGCTCCGATCTGATCGATCGGAATCGCCTTCGCTTGCACGACGGATGTCAAGGTGCTCTCGCTAAGCTCGGAGGCTACGACCACGTCGGTGGGCAAAACGATCTTGTCTGCGTTGGCGCGGAGAAGACGCATCGCATATTCCTGACTGCCCTCATCGAGCAGCGACTTGCCAATTTCCATCCCCTGCGCCTTGAAGAAAGTGAACGCCATGCCGCCTCCGATAAGTAGCTTGTCGACCTTAGGCAGCAGGTTTTCGATCACGCCGATCTTGTCTTTGACTTTGGATCCCCCGAGGATCGCCACAAAGGGCCGCTTTGGGTTTTCGAGGGCCTCGCCCAAGAACTTGATCTCCTTTTGGATGAGATACCCGGCGACCGCGGGCAGATCGTGGGCGACTCCTTCCGTCGAGGCGTGGGCTCGGTGGGCCGTGCCGAAGGCGTCATTGACAAAAACCTCGGCGAGCGCGGCGAGCTGCTTTGCGAATTCGGGATCGTTCGCCTCCTCCTCCTTATGGAAGCGGACATTTTCCAGCAGCAGCACGTCTCCCGGCCTAGCCGCTTTCACGGCTTCTTCGACTTCGGGACCGACACAGTCGGGGAGAAGGGGCACATCTTGCTTTAGAAGCTCGGAGAGGCGCTTAGCCACCGGGGCTAGGGAGAATTCTGGGGTCACGCCCTTGGGTCTGCCTAGGTGGCTGGCCAGGATCACAATCCCGTGGCGGTCGCGAAGGGCGCGAATCGTCGGGAGCGCTTCGGTTATCCGGCGATCGTCCGTGATCTCGGTTCCGTCGAGGGGGACGTTGAAGTCGCACCGGACGAGAACCCTTTTGTTTTTTACATCGATGTAGTCGATGGTTTTCTTACTCAGCCCCATAGTTTGAGTTTACCGACAGGTCCGTTCCGCATCCGAGGCCGACGGAAGTCGGCGCTCCGGCACACGGCTGCTCGGGACAAGAGAGGATCGACCCGTGGGTTGACCGGTGACACATTCTGTAACTGGATACCGCCCCACGCCCCGCAGATGCCCTCCTTAAACAAGAAAGTCCTTCCCGTGCAAGGACTTCTTGGTTCATGCAACGCTGGAAACTCTTAGTTGCAGGGTGTGGCGTTCCACGGAGCGGAGTTCGGATACCACTTTTCGCCGTACTCGTACTTGCTCGGGTTGAGCGTTTGCTCCAAGCTGCGGTTCTTGGCGTGGCCATCCGCGTAGCTGTAGTTCGCATTCTGTCCGCTCGTGTGGCGATCCCATTTGACGCGGAGGATGTCGTACTTCTTGAAGGCGGCCGTGATTTGAGCTTGGGTAACCGCATTCGCGAGCTGAAGCTTGGCTTCGGCGGCCGGGAACATGCTGTAGCTGTTCGCGATTATGGAGCCGGTGTAGGGGACGAGCGTCCAGCTTGGACAGGGCTGAGACGGGAAGAAGGCGCTGGTTCCCTTGTGCGAGTCGCCCGGGACATTGTCGTCCCGTCGCTCGGTCACGAGGATCGTGTCGGCTGGGCTGGCGAAGTTGGTCATCGAGACAGTCGTCCAGTCGTGAGCGGGCAGCGCGTTGTAATTCGGGATGTAGCTGTACGCCTGGGCTTGCCAGTCACAGTACATGTGCCCAGAAGCGTCCAGCTTGCCGAGGTCGGCCACACCGTTAGGACACGGGTTCTTGGGTGTAACGGGCTTGCTGTCTGACGGGCACACGAACATTTGCCAATTCTTGATGTAGGGCTGCATCAGGTACGTCCAGTGAATCTGGTAAGTGCCGGCGGGATTGGCTGGGTTGATGTTCGTAGTCGTGTTCTGCTCCCAACTCGTGTTGCAGAGCGTATCGTCGTTGTCGCCCGCATACAGAAACAGCGAGGTGGCCATTTGCTTGTCATTGCTAAGGCAGGAGGTCTTCTTCGCAGCTTCCTTCGCCTGAGCGAAGACGGGGAAGAGGATGGCGGCGAGGATAGCTATGATTGCGATGACAACCAGAAGTTCGATGAGGGTAAATGCGCGCTGCTTGTGCATGTCGTAAATGGTAAAGAGCGATTGTTAAGGAGTCGCTAAGGGGTCGCAGATTCGGTTGAAGCCGAATGCAAGCGCTGATTCAGCTTGAGCCTTAACCATTAGATAACAAAAACAGAAAGGAGCAATAGTGATACAGAAAGGCGGGCCTGTACTTAGTACGGGCCCGCTAGCGTTAATTTCCAGACGTGTGGCTCTCAGCGACGAGCGCGCCGCTTCCTTCCTAATGCCAGGAAGCCGATGCCGAGGACGGCCATTGTCGCCGGCTCAGGGACTGCCTGTGGCGTGAGGTCGACTCCCTTGATCACCGAGCCGGCGCCCGCCGTGAAGAGCGTAATGTTGCTCGCGGTAGCGATGCTGATCGCGGAATTGTAACCGGCGGTGTCGGTAAGGCGGATCAGGCTGTTCGCCGCCGTCGCACCAGTTCCAGATGAGACATACAGGTTAGCGCCAGCGGTGGCGGCGAGCCCTTGCGCGGCCAGCCCGAAGCCGCCGAACGCGGTGATGTAGGTGCCATTGCCGACCCACGAACCGCCGACGAGCGAGAACTTGTTGATCGCGCCAACGGTTGCGCTCGTGTCGTCGAGGATGTAGAGAACGTCGTAGGTCGAACCGTTCGAACCAGACTTGACCATATAGAAGTCCACTAAGGCTGCGTCGTTAGCCAGCCCGGCCAGTCCGTTGTAAGTGCCGCCGCCCGCCGCACTGAAGGTGCCCACGGCGATGTTCGTCACGGTCGAGGATGCGGTCGCGCCATACACCGCGCCCCCGAAAGCATGCACTTTGCGGAAGTTGCCGGTCGGACTTGCGGCTGCGGCACCGTTAGTGTAAAGCCCGCCCTGGTCGCCGACGAACCATGTCGTATTATCGAGGCTGGTCGCGGACCGCGTTTGGTTGCCGCTAGTGCCCGTGTAGGTCGTCTGCAAAGCAAAAGCGCCGCTTGCGTCGAGCGAGCCTACGCCGCGGGTGGTGAAGGTGTTGATATTTCCTGTGGCGGTCGTCGTGTTTGCGCCGGTGAACGTCAGCAGGGAGCCGTCATCCGAGCGCGACAGGTAGCCAGTGCTCGTGGCAGAAGAGCTGATCCGAAGCGCGTTGGCACCCGTCGTGCCGTTTATGGCGAAGGTATTTACGGGGGCAGCTTGGTTGGCGATGTTGGTTGCCAGTTCAAGGATGCTGAAGGTCGTGTTGCTGGTTGGGATTCCACCGACCGGATCGGCTTGGATCACGGCGATATTCCCCGGTGTAAAGGGGCTTGCAAATACGGTGACGGTCGCAGTGACTGCCGAAAGGGCTGCTAGTAGTGCTCTCTTATTCATCTCGTTCCTCCCAAAGGACGAGAGAGTTTTATCGTCTGGCCATGTTAAGGATCACGGCCTGAGGGAAACACCAGGTAATTGGTTAACGATCGCTTAATTAGGTTAAGGGACTGCGTGAATAAGTGAATAAGGCGTTAGAGGACACTTCAGCCTCCGGTCCTATTCGCCCCTTCGCGTGTTCACGGCCTCGCGCTTTCCGTTTTCACTTACTCGCGAATCCGCCCCACCGTTTCAGGCTTCGGTTCCGCCTTCCTCTTCGCCGCCCTCTTCTTCGCCTTCGGGCAGGTCTCCGTCGTCCGTCTCAGCCACGATCCGAGCGAGGGACTTTACGGTGTCTCCAGGAGCTAGGTTGACGAGCTTCACGCCTTGGGCCACGCGGCCTGTCGTGCGAATGCCCACGATCGGCATACGGATGCCCTTGCCGTTCATGGTCATGACGAGCAAGCGGTCCTCATCCTCGACGACTTCGGCACCAATGACGCGGCCCGTCTTCTCGGTGACATTCATTGTCAGGATGCCGGAGCCGCCCCGACCCTGGATGCGGTATTCCTCGAACGGAGTTCGCTTGCCGAAGCCGTTCTCGCTGACCACGAGGAGGGTGCAGGAGTCGTCCACGACGACCGCCGACACTACGAGGTCGTCGGGCTTGTTCTCCTTGAACACGATAGCCTTGACGCCGCCCGCCGCTCGGGAGCGCGAGGTGGCGGCTTTCTCGTTAAAGCGGATTGACTGGCCGTAGCGGGTGGCGAGCATGACGTCGTCGTCGCCGCGCGTCTTCAGCACCCAGCCGAGTACGTCGCCTTCCTCGATGTCGAAGGCGATCAGGCCGTTGTTGCGGATGTTCGCGAACGCCTTCAAGGTTGTGCGCTTGATCTCGCTTATGCGCTTCGAGCCGGTGCCCTGGGTGATCATCGTGAGGTAGCCGTCGCTGGTCATGTCCTTGACGCTGACCGTCGCGGTGACATGCTCGCCGCCGATGATGCTGATGTAGTTGATCACCGGCATGCCGCGGGCGTAGCGACCGCTCTCCGGGATCTCGTAGGCCTTGAGCTTGTACACGCGGCCCCGGTCGGTGAAGAACAGGATCGTGTGGTGGGTGTTGACCTGGAAAAGGTGGGCTGGCTCGTCCTCTTCCTTTAGCTTGTTGTTTACGCCCTTGCCCCCGCGCTTCTGCTGGCGGTACGCGTCCATGCTTACGCGCTTGATGTAGCCGTCGCGCGAGATCGAGATGATCGCCTCTTCCTCGGGGATCAGGTCTTCGTCGCTGAAGTCGCCGGCTTCGCGGGCGATGATCTTGGTGCGGCGCTCATCGCCGTACTTGTCGCGGAGCTGAGTGACCTCGTCGCGTAAAACCCTCGTGAGCCGGATCGGATCGTTCAGGATGTCCATCAGGTTTTGAACCCGGTGGAGAGCTGCCTTGTATCGCTCCTCTAGCTCTTGTTGCTGCAGGCGTGTGAGCTGGCGAAGCTGCATCGCGAGGATTCCGTTGGCCTGGAACGGCGAAAGATCGAACTGGCGGACGAGTTCCGCTCGGGCGACGCCTGGGTCCGCCGAGGAGCGGATGACTTGGATGACCTCGTCGAGGAACCGGCGGGCGATCTGGTAGCCCTCGTTGAGGTGGACTTCTTCGAGCGCGCGGTAGACCTCGTAACGGGTTCGTCGCTCGATAACGACGCGGCGATGCCGCACGTATTCGTCGAGCAGCGTGATGAGCGGGCACGTGCGCGGCGCCATGTCCACGAGGCTGAGCATGATCGCCCCGAACGTCGTGCGCAGGGCTGTGTGCTTCAGCAGGTAGTTGAGCGCCTTGTTCGGATTGACATCGCGGCGGATGTCGATCTCGATGCGCATACCGCGCTTGTCGGAGTAGTCCTGAACGTTCGTGATGCCGTCGAACTTGCGGTCTTTGGCGATCTGAGCGATGTTCTTGACCAGGTTCTCTTTGTTGACCTGGTAGGGAATCTCGGTGACGACGATGACGGACTTGCCGCCCTCGCCGGGCTCGATCATCGTCTTCGCCTGGAGGACGATAGAGCCACGGCCCGTCTCGTAGGCGCTGCGGATACCCTTGACGCCCATGATCGTGGCGTAAGTGGGGAAGTCGGGGCCGGGGATGACCTCCATGATCTCGTCGAGGGTCGAGTCTGGGTTGTCGATTCGCATCAGGAGCGCGTTGCAAACCTCGGTGAGATTGTGGGGCGGCAGGTTCGTGGCCATGCCCACCGCGATGCCCTGGGAGCCGTTGCAGATCAGGTTCGGGAACTTGCCGGGGAAGACGGTCGGCTCCAGCCGCTCTTGCGAGTAGTTGAGGATCCAGTCGACCGTCTCGCGGTCGAGGTCCTCCATGAATTCCATGGCGAGCGGCATGAGGCGCGCTTCCGTGTATCGCATGGCGGCGGGGGAATCGCCGTCGATGGAGCCGAAGTTGCCCTGCCCGTCAACGAGCGGGTAGCGCAGCGACCAGGGCTGGGCCATCCGGACGAGGGTCGGGTAGATGACCGCCTCGCCGTGGGGATGGTAGTCGCCCGAGGTGTCGCCGCAGATCTTGGCGCACTTGCGGTAGGCCTCGCCCGGGGCGAGGTTGAGCTGGCGCATCGCGTAGAGGATGCGGCGCTGCACCGGCTTCAGCCCGTCGCGAACGTCGGGCAGGGCCCGGGCGATGATGACGGACATCGCGTAGTTGACGTAAGAGCGTCCCAGCTCCTCGTCGACATTGACTATCTGAATAATCGGATCGGTATCTGCCACGGGTTCGGAGTTCCTGACGTTTCAGCGAGCGCAAAAGCCGCGCGTCGGAGCTGGAAACGTAGATTCAAGTGTACCTGGATCCAGCCAGGAACAGGGACCCTCTGACATCCGAACCGGTGGCACCCGACCTTAAGGGCAACCGGCCGCCGCCCGGAGCTGGCGGTCGGGGGAAATTTCCCGTTTTCACCTTCATAGGTGCTTACCCACGTTGGCAATGCGGCAACGCTTCCGCACGATTCGTGCGGAGTGGGGGAGGCGCTTGGGGCGGCTGGCAGGTCGGTCGACCGGGCCGGTTTCTTAGATTCTTTCGAGCCATGTCACTACGTGCCCGAAAAATGTTTTTGTCAATCAGGGTTTTGAAGAACGGCGAATCGCACATCCTCCGTGACCTTGGGCTCCGACGTAAGCCGCACGCCAAGGAGCGTGGCGGGGCATTGGAAAGTGACCGTGTGGCCGCGCGCCGGCTCGTTCTGGGCACATGGCACACCGCTTCGCGACAACCACCTTCGCTCTTCCCACCCGAAAGGGTGGCCTGCCGTTTTTGACTGCCCGCCACCTGTTTCGGCGGGAAGGTCTGACATAGCAAGGGCTGGGAAGCCATGATCGAGGCGCGAAAAATGGCTCCCAGCCTGAGTCTCCTCTCTACAGAAGAAGCAGTTTCGGATTGATGACGATGCCGTTGGGGAAGAACCCGCCACTCGCCTGACCCTGGCTCTCGAACACGATGTTCGCCACGTTGCGAGGCGTCCGTGCGAACACGAGGCCGTTCGAATCGGTCGGCACGATGTTTACGGTTCCTGGACCTTGGCCGCCCGAATTAACCGGCTGGTCGTCGTCGCTTGAGCCGTCGACGTTGTCGCGGAAATCGGAGATGCCCGCCGATTCGGTGACCAATGATCCGCCACGAGCGTTGATCACGGTGCGGATCAGCGACGCATGGTAGGCCTCGGTGCCGAGGATGCCTGCCGCGGCCGACAGATTGTTTCCGTGCAGCAGGGGAGCCGCTCCGCGGTACGCGGTCACTCCGACGTCCTCGAACAGGAACGAGGCGAGAATGAAGTCATTGTCATTCGCGAACGGGTCGAATGCCCGGCCCAGCGCCGTGCCCACCGCGTTAAACCCGGCAGTAAAGTCGATCGTTGGTTCATCGACGGCTGACGATCCCAGCGCGCTTCGAAGGAATTGGACGTGCGCCTGCTCGTCGGTCGCGATCTCCTGCGCGTAGGCGAGCAGGGTCGAATCGCCGATCGCGGTCACCGGAGTGTTCGTGACCGTGCCAGGGTTGCTGCCTCGGTCGCCCGGGTTCAGGCCGTTTCCGGCATTGACCTTGCGTAAATAGAATTCGGCTTCCAGATACTCGAGGTTGAGGGCGAAGTTCAAGACATCGGCCTCCGCGATTCCGCGAACGCTGCCACCCGCGGCGCCCCCGCTGCCGCCGCAACCGGCAAGCGCTCCACCCAAGAAAATCCCCGCTCCGGAGATCCCCGCCGTCTTGAGAAGGGAACGGCGATCCAGCAGATCGGATGACGATAACAAAGCTTCTACTTTAGACATTAAAATGAACTCCTTTCAAACAAAACGGCCAGCCAACTCCGCATCGTCTTACGACGAAATCGAGTTGTCATTAGCTCCAATCAGTCGCACCTTCATACACAGAAGCGCCCTTTAAGCTTCACTTAAAACCGCAAGAATGGCGAGACCGACTTATGACTGACAGGCTCAGGAAAAGCCCAGTTCGGCTCGTCTTATGTGTTATTGTTGCAGGACGCGTAAGGGATCACGGTGACTCTCTAGACCAAGCGAAGCGCATTCTGAACAGTGCCTGAACAGAACGCAGACCGCGCCATAACTGAAACAGCAGTCCCGCAACGGCGGTCGTACGGCTAATGACGACCGACCTCCTGTCCGAACGACAGGCGGAAATTCTGCGCTTGGCAGGAGACGGCCTGGCGGACAAGGAGATTGCCCGCGAACTTCAAATCGGCCCAGGCACGCTTCGCACCTACTGGCAGCGAATGCGCGACAAGGTCGGCGCACGCAGCCGAGCCGAGATCATCTCTCGGATCCTCTCGCAACGATATGAAGCGCTTCTCGTCGAGTTTGAGCAACAGAAGGCGCTCCTCCACCACGCCCCATTCGGAATGTGGACGGTCACCAGCAGCGGAGTCTTCGAGTA
>JBBSFL010000136.1:0-8387 GCA_038238735.1 Fimbriimonadales bacterium
GTGCATCCGCACTACCGGCAGGTGCTGGACACCTATTGCTGGTCGATGGGTATCGAGGTGGCTACGATGGCTTCCTCGGAGGGGGAGACGGGCGATTTCTCTCTGGCTGAGGGTTCTTCCTGCATCGTCGTCCAGTATCCGAACTTCTTTGGCTCGATCGAAGATTTGAAGTCGGCGCGCGAGGCGGCGGATCGGGCCGGTGCCCTGCTGATAGTGGTGGCGGATCCCGTGGCTTGCGCGCTGCTTGAGCCGCCAGGAGCTTTCGGGGCCGACATCGTGGCAGGCGAGGGTCAGCCGATGGGCGTGGCAATGGGGCTGGGGGGCCCGGTGGTCGGGCTCTTCTCTTGCAAGCGCGAGTTTGTTAGGCAGATTCCTGGCCGCATAGTGGGCAAAACGAAGGAGGCCCATGGCGATCGAGGCGGCTACGTGATGACCCTGCGGACTCGCGAGCAGGATATCCGTCGGGAAAAGGCGACCTCGAACATCTGTACGAATGAGGCGCTAATGGCGCTTGCGGCGACGGTTTATATGATCGCGCTTGGCAAGAACGGGATGCGCACGGTCGCGGAGGCGAGCGTTCGGAATACGCAGTACGCGATCGCCCGTCTGACCGAGGCCGGGGCGAAGTTGAAGTTTTCGGGCTCGAAGGTCTTTGACGAATTCGTACTGGAGCTGCCGGCCGATCCGGTTCAAGTGCGGGATCGGTTGCTTGGGGACAAGATTCTCGCCGGTTTGCCTTTGGGCCACTACTATCCGGAACTTTCGAAGTGCCTCTTGGTGTGTTGCACGGAGATGCGGACCAAGGAGCAGATCGACGCCTATGCGGCAGCGCTGCGGCGGGCGTTGGCTTAAGCCATGAAGCCCGCAATTCGATCGACTACGGTGATCGGGGTTCGGCGCGACGGGCAGACGGCTATCGCCGCCGATGGGCAGGTTACGTTTGGTGAGCAGACAATTCTGAAGCATACGGCTAAGAAGGTTCGCCGACTGGGCGGAGGGAAGGTGGTGTGCGGGTTCGCGGGGTCGGTGGCGGACGCGCAGACTCTGCAAGACAAGTTCGAGTCGAAGCTGGAGGCTTTCGGGGGGAATTTGAAGCGGGCGGCGGTGGAGTTCGCCAAGGAGTGGCGAACCGATAAGATCCTGCGGAATCTGAACGCGATCATGTTGGTCGCGGATTCAGAGGGGCTTTTGTTGGTTAGCGGGGACGGGAACGTCATCGAACCTGACGACGGGGTCGCCGGGATTGGTTCCGGGGGACCCTACGCTTTAGCGGCGGCGCGCGCTTTGGTGGCGAATACGACTTTAACCGCTGAGGAGATTGCTCGGGAAGCGATGCGGATCGCGGCCGAGATCTGTGTGTTTACCAACGATCGAGTTACCCTCGAGACGGTCTAGGCGATTCCGAGATTTGGCTTGTCGGAACCATGGCGATCGGGAGGTGGTTTATGCCATCATAACTAGCCCTCTGCCAAGAGAGAACGCCCTCGCGCGCTTCCGGCACGGCCAAGCGGACATTCGATCCGCCGGTGGAATCAAATCATGTCCAAGCAAGCGATTTTAGACAGCGTCGTGGAAGGCATCCTCAAAAAGGACCTCCCGCAGATCAATCCCGGCGACACCGCCCGCGTTCACGTGAAGGTCCGAGAGGCCGGCAAAGAGCGCATCCAGATATTTGAAGGCGTGGTCATCGCCCACCAGAACGGGGGGATCGCGACCACGATCTGCGTCCGGAAGATTTCCGGCGGCATCGGCGTCGAGCGCATCTTCCCGATCCATTCGCCGAACGTCGCGAAAATCGAGGTGACCCGCCGGGGCCTCGTCCGACGCGCCAAGCTCTACTATCTGCGCGATAAGGTCGGAAAGGACGCGCGCATCAAAGAAAAGCGCTAAGTGCTCTTTCTCTTCGCCCAGGAAACTCCGACTCAGTCGCACGGCTTTCGAGACGTGATCGACTCCCTGGCTCGCACCCCGCTGAGCCAGGTCGTCATCTTCGTGGTGATCTGCTCGATCATTCGCCTGGCGCTGTATCCGTACCTCACGAAGACCGTGCCGCACCTGCGGACAGGGCTCTACACGGCGGCGAAGATCCTCAACGAGTCGCTGGACGCCATCATCTATGCGGGCGTTTTCGTCTTCATGCTGATTCGGCCATTCCTGGTTCAGGCGTTCCTGATCCCGTCTGGTTCGATGATCCCGACTTTGCTCGAGAACGACTTCATCGTCGCGAACAAGGCGATCTATCGCTATACCGATCCGCAGAGGCTGGACATCATCGTCTTTCGCCCGCCAGCTTATGCGACCACCCCCGATCAACGTGATGAGAAAGGCGAGCCGAAGGTCGACTTCATTAAGCGGTGCACGGGCATTCCCGGCGACCTGATCGAAATTCATGATGGCAACCTTTTTCGTGACGGCAACCAAGAGACTGACGTCCATAAACACTTCACGAACGGGTCGATCAACGACCTCAACCAGGTCTCATCCACCGGCTACATGCCCAATTTCAAGATCGTCCGCTACGCTGGGCCGAGCTACAAAGACTGGCAGGGCAAGTACATTCCGGTCGTCACCGATCCCCACGGTCCCGGCCTGCCGAACTACGAGACCAACGGAATATCTTCTGAATACGCGGTGGGCGACGAGCCCACCAAGAGTTGCTTCCCCAGCTGGTCGCATCGTCCGCTAACCGATAGTGAGCAGAAGGTGGCCGAGTACTTGCGCGACGCTCCGGCCGAGCGGATTCCGAAGGGTTACTACCTGATGATGGGCGACAATCGGGACGGCTCGTTTGACGGGCGTGCGTGGGGCTTGGTGCCTCGCGACGACATCATCGGGCGGTCGGAAGCCATTTGGCTTCCGTTCAATCGCTGGCGCATCACGCGATAGCAGCGCGCGTCCTGGTTGTGCGACGGAAATAGCACCGACCGAGAGCACCTCTGCGCTACTCGCGCAGATACAAAATCGAGTGCCGAATCCCAAAGGCGCGCATGAATCCGATGTCGTCGAAATCTCCCATGGGCGTCGTCTCGATCCCGGTTCCGTTGTAGCCAACGTGCAGGATGTTGTCTCGGTCGCCCTGCGATCCGTCTACCCAGCGGTAGGCGTACAGGATGTCTCCGCCGAACCAGCAGGCACCCGGCGCGGACCGGCTCTGCGTCCATTCGTCGTAGTAGCGCTTGACCATCCAGCCGCCGTTTATAGACTTGTCGCCAATTGACTGTGCGATGTATTCGCAGGACCATGGCGTCGCCGCGCTCGTCATGCCTTGGCCGAAGAAGAGAATGCGCCCTTTCATGCCGGTCTTGCCGTCCGAGTCATAGAGGAGGGTTGGACGGGAGCGGCCTCGCGCGCCGCCCTTCTCGCCTTCGATCCAGTCGACAAAATCCTCCGGGGAAAGGCCCGGTTTGCTCAAGTCAACGTCCGGTCTCTGCCTAGGGCTCAGGTCTCCTGCCTTCACCACGTAACGCTTAATCATCCAGCGACTCGGTCGATCCTTGTCCTGGTCTCGAGCCATACCAAGAATCACTTCGTTTCTGGTTGCATCGACCGCCATCGAAATGGGCACGGTAGACAGTTGAGGCGTAAAGTTTATTGGAAAACCAAGGAGCAGCGCCCCGTCACCAAATGTTTTTCCATCAGTTGAGCTCTGGTATACGGTTCTGCCGTCCTTTCTCCAAATGAACAGAAAGAGTCGATCCTTATAGGCTCCGAGACTAGGTTCTCCAACGTTTGGGTCCGAGAACACTGGTGTATTTTGGACTGGAACCGTCTTGGTGGAGAGATTGCACTCTTCAACCATCGCGACCTTATCGCCAGCGAATGCGAACGATCTGATCGATACGCCTTTAGTGCTTGGATAGGCAACGACCATTCTGCCTTTGAAACTGATTGCGACCGGATCGCCGGTAACTCCTCCGTCGACCAGCTTGACGGGATCGGCCCACTGGAAGGGCTTGATAAGCCGCTGGAGCATCAGCCAGCCGGGTTTGTCGGGCGAGATCGAAGGATCGGATTTGCCGTCCGGCTTTACGGAGTTCTGGGCGTACAGCACGTAGGCTTCGTGGTTGTGGGCAAAGACGAATGGGGCCGACTGCGCTCTGCCGACTTCGTCGCGCCGACCAGCCGTCGTCGAATAGGCGTAGTTGATGTCGGCTCGAACATGCTTTTCGCCGAAAACACCGTTCCAATTCCAGTCGATGAGGGTCTTATCGCCCGCTTCCTTGAGACGGTAGTGGTAGGGCGCGTGGGCGAGGAACTGGACCTTGGTTATAGGTAGCGGGATGGTTTCGTCCAGGTTTGTCTCGCTAAGGATGTAGTTTGCGAGGGAACCGTCGCTGTACCGAATCTTTTTGATGTCGTCCTCGTACCCATAGCTGTAGGCGTAGTTCATCATGCTGGGATATGTCGGGCACCAAGCGTCGGGATAGAATCCCTCGTGGCTAAGTCCAAGTTGATGTCCAAATTCATGGATAAAAGTCGCATAAAGCGACCACTCATTCCCGCCGCAACCGCCTCCATCGCCAAGCTGATCCGCTTGCCCACCCCCGGAAGCGCTGATCTGCATGAAGTGCACAACCCCTTTCCATTTCGAAGGAATGTGCGAGTCACGGTTTTCCCACCACGGTTTCTTAGCCGCGTTCTCGTCCATCGGATCTAGCCAGATCGGATGGAGGCCCCATCCGAGGCTGGAATAGTAGCCCTGAATTCTCTTCATGGTCGACTCGACCATGTCCTGCTTTGTAGTGCTGAACCGGGAGACGAGGCAGATCACGTCGATCTTCCGCGGGTCGCAGCCCATCGTCTTCATGTCCAGACCACGAAAGCCGTGCACCTCCCAGCCATCTAAAAGTCCATCTCCGTCGCTGTCCGGGTTATACGGATCGGTGCCGAGTGCCTTCTCTTCGTCGTTGGTTAAGCCGTCGTGGTCCGAGTCGGTTTCCTTCGCCATCACGCGCCGATAGAGAAGGACATTGCTTCCCGTATGCGCTTCGTTGCCGTATCGGAATTGCACGAGATCGACGTCTCCATCTCCGTCCAGATCGCCCCAAGCCCATGCGGATTCGGCGGCCGGGAAACTGTTGGTCAGGCGCTTGCGCATGAACTCCGGCGCGTGGGGAGCGATCTGATCCACGAATATCCAGCCATGGGCAACCGCCGGAAACTGTCCCTTCACGCACCGGCCTAACGCTGCGCCAGGCGGGGAGGCCATGTCCGCGGTGAAGCGAACGGCACCATCCGACATCGTAAACAAAGGCGCATGGCCCGCGCCGGCCGTCACCTCGTCCACGCGCGCAACGTGAGCAGGCAGCCAGCAGGGCGAAACCTTGGTCGTTTGAGGATCGACCTTGTAACCGGCCCCGGTTCGCTCGCTCCACACGTAAAGGGAGCCATCCACGAGAGCCATGTGCGGCGACCTGACCTTTTCGGGCAGTTTCAGCCATTCGGCATGGTCGAAAAATCGTCCCTTATCGAATCGCTGAGCCCACCGCAAGGTGCCGCCGTCAAAGAGCCCGAGAACATCCGTCCGCTTGTCTCCATCGACGTCGCCGAAGCACACCGCCTGGCAATCCTTCCCCCAATTCGAATTGGCCCGAGTGGGCGCAAGGCTCTTCATCCCCCCGCCGCTCAGAGCCACATCGATGAAAGCATCGCCCTTCGGAGAGACCCGGATCAGATCCGCAAACCCATCGCCGTCCACGTCGCCGACTCCGACGAAGCTGGCCAGGTCAGAGAAGTTCAACGCCCACGGAATCGGAGGAGCGAAAACGGGCGGGGGAAGAGCGGCGGCGACGAGCAACGTGAGCATCAATCCATAGTAGCGCGGACCTCCTTGTCCATGCCAAGTTGCTGGCCGCCTTTCTGATTCGAGGGCGGCAAGGGCATCGCAAGAAACTTGGAGGTGGTGGGCCCGGGGGGGTTCGAACCCCCGACCATGCGGTTATGAGCCGCGTGCTCTTACCACTGAGCTACAGGCCCCGGCGTCGATCCGATCTTACCATTCGAGCCAATGAGTCACTTTTCGAAAATTGTAAAGTCCAACAGGGTTCGAAACCCGTGCTACGAATTCCAAATTAGCCCAACCCTTTCTTCTTCCTCACATCGTTCACCGTCCGCCCAACTGGGGGCACGACGTCGAACATCGCCTTCGTCTCGCGCAGCCGCGAGATCGAGAGCATCTGTGAATACTCCGAGACGCCCCTCGGGTCCGGAAAATCGTCTGGATCCGCCTTGTGCATGTCCCTCAGATGCGGCAGGTCGTCGTATCGAAAGCCCACGAGTTCGGGAGACCGCCTGGGAAGATAGAGTGCGGTCACTGTCCCAAACCCTTTCGAACTGAATCGAATAGCGGCATAGGGAGCGTCGACCGGAAAAGCGACAATCGGCAATTTTGCATCCACCATCTTATCGAACGAAGCAGAGCCGCTCAAGAAATACCAAAGGGGCGAAGCATAAGACCCCCGCGGCCCTAACTCGGAATCCTCCTCATAAATGGGCTTCCCGCCATCTTTCAGATCCACCACCTGCGAGTCGTCCAATGGATCGTGTAAGAAAGTCGTTCCATCGGATATGTACAAGCTTTGATCCCCCCACATACCTGTAAACGATAATCGGTAAACCAAGTTGTTACGCAGATAGGCCTCGAAGGGAGGTTGGAACTCGGGCATCTGACCCTCGAGCCTAACCCGGACCGACACGTTAATCTGCACGTGCTGCAGCTTCGCCGTCTCATCCATGAGCCGACGAAGCGCCGGTTCCCCCGACCGATCGGGCACGGGAGGTCCAAGTGGCGCTGGAGGAGCGAAGACGAGAGCCGCGAGAAGGGCGAGCATAGGTGGAAGTTACCAGGCGCGTCGGTATACTCCCTCCAATGCCGAAGGGCGAATACCTCCAGTACGGCGGCCAAGCGATTATCGAGGGGGTTATGATGCGCTCTCCGCGCTATTTCTCCGTGGCGTGCCGCGCGCCGAACGGCGAGATCGTGCACCAGACCGAAGCCATCGAGAGCACTTGGATTGGCCGCCAGAAGTGGCTGAAGCTCCCGCTCCTCCGCGGCTCGCTTGCCCTCCTCGACGCGATGGCGCTCGGGAACAAGGCCCTGCGGTTCGCCGCGAACGTGCAAACCGAAGAGCAGTATCAAGCCTCAGTACCCGGGGACGTTAGGGCCAGCGCAGCAGCTCCTGCCCCTTCGAAAAAGATTCAAGACGCCGGCGTTTGGGTCGCTCTGATTCTCGGCCTTGTCATCGGGCTCACCCTCTTCAAGCTTGTTCCGAATCTGATCTCGGCCACCGCCAGCGGCAAGTTGGGCCTCAAGGCAGACTGGCAGATCAACCTCCTCACAGAGTCGATCGTCGTTACCTTCTTTCTCAGCTACATCTATCTGATCGGCCAGTTTAGCGAGATCAAGCGCGTTTTCATGTACCACGGCGCCGAGCATCAGGCCATCAACACGATGGAGGCCGATCAGGACCTCACGATCGAAAATTGCCTCAAGCAGACGCGCCTTCACCCCCGCTGCGGCACCAGCTTTGCGATCATCGTGCTGATCGTCAGCATCCTCTGTTTCACCTTCCTTCCCCGCCCCCATGGCTTCCCCCCGCTCCTCACGGGCCTGCTGCGATTTCTCATGGAAATCCCTCTGCTGTTCGTGGTGTCGGGAGTGTCTTACGAGCTCCTGCGAATCGCGGGCAAGTTCCGAAACGCGAAGATCATCAAAGCGATTTTCTGGCCCGGCCTTATGTCGCAATATCTGACCACCCGCCAGCCGGACGCCCGCCAAACCGAAGTCGCTCTCGTAGCATTAAAGGAAGTGCTAGCCGCCGAGGAACGGGGCGGAGTCGTCCCGGCTGAGGTTCGTGAGGACGTCTTGGAATCGGCGCCGATTCCGATTCCCTGAGGCTCCGTTGGGGTTGTGAACATCCCGGGAGCCTGTACATCGGATAGGCGGCGTGGTAGGCACGTTTTCGGGCGAATAGGCGAATGTGCGAGTAAGTGAATCGCGCTAGATGTCCTTGGGCGTGAATTCAAAGAGTTGGTGCCTCCCTTTTGCAGGCTCTGCCCATTCACTTATTCACTTATTCTTCCTCACCATTCGCGTCTGCAAAGACCGAACTCGAAGTGCCATTCCGGCGTCTACAACAACGTCTGGTGAATAATCAGCCCAGCGCGACCGAGGGTCGCATGAGGGCGGCCGGCGGCGCTTTGGACTCGCGAGGATCCCGCGACCTATCGCCCCGGCAGGCACCAGCATCACTTCCCTTGCTTTCCCTAGGAATTGTCCTTCGACAGGAGTTCCAAATCGCCCCTAGCCAGAGTAGCCCTCGCAAAGAGGTCGGGCCTTTGATTGCGCGTGAGCTTTAGTGCTTGCTCCCGCTTCCACTTTGCCACCA
>JBBSFL010000137.1:0-8369 GCA_038238735.1 Fimbriimonadales bacterium
CGTTGTTTTGAGCTTGCCAACGTCTGAAGCGGTTCGGCAGTGCTTCAACTCCGATCCCTACGTACAAGCTGGCGTTATGCATCTCGAAGTCTATCGGTGGGATGCGAATGTTCGGCGAATCAATCCTAAATCGATCGATCCGAACTCGATTGAGGAGAATCGCATCGCGCTGTTTCTCGGTCCGGAGAAGCAGGACCGCACGATGAAGTGGTCAAGGGTAGCGAAGAGTTGGCCGGGTCGCGTGGGGGGCAATCTGCATGGCGTGGGTGAAGTAAAGGAAGTCAGGCTCTTCGCGGGAAAGATGGATGAAGATAGAATTAGGGCCGCTCTTGAGCGCGATCCCGCAATCCGGAGTGGAAGGGTCCGGTACCGACTAATGCCTTTATGGGTCGCGAAAGGAACGTTGGGCGAATAGCCCTTCCCAAGAAATTCATGCTTAAACGCCACCTTAGTTTGTCGGACCGTGAGAAGGAGATCGTCCTACTCGCGGCGGAAGGACTTGGCGACAAGGAGATCGCCAACAAGCTGGGCATAGCTGAAGGCACCGTCCGCACTTACTGGGACAGATTGAGGCCCAAAATCGGTGCCACGAACAGAGCGCAGGCTACTGCGCAGCTCTTGGTCGCGCTCTATCAGGACACGGAGCATGCCCTGAAGCAAGTGGGGGATCGAAGTCAGCTCATCATCGAGAACCTGAAGGACTTCGCGATTTTCGGCATCAATATGGAGCGCTTGATCGAGAGCTGGAACCCAGGAGTGGAGCACCTCTTTGGATACACCGAGGAAGAGTGGATCGGCAAGAGCCCCGAAATTATCTTCACGGACAAGGACCGAGCCAGCGGCATTCCCGACTGGGAGATGACGACAGCTGAGAAAGAAGGGCGAGCCGAGGACGAGCGTTGGCATGTGCGGAAGGACGGCTCCATATTCTGGGGCGGCGGGGTCATGATTGGCCTGCGCGAGCCGGATGGAAGCCTTGTCGGCCACGCCAAAATTCTCCGGGATTACTCGGAGCGCCAGCAGCGGGACGCCAAGATTCAGGCCCTCGAAGCAGAGCTCGACACCCTCCGCGGCACCGCGTAACCCGCTCCTTTTTGCCTTCGAGGATCGTTGCTAATACGATGCTGAAGGAATTCCGCGAATTTATTGCGAAGGGCAACGTTCTGGACCTTGCCGTGGGCCTTGTCATCGGCGCTGCCTTCGGGGCGATCGTGGCCTCGTTCGTCAAGGACATCCTCACGCCGGTCTTCGGGATTTTCGGGAAGGCCAACTTCGAGAACTTGTTCGTCGTGTTAAAGCCGGCGACCGACGGAACGAATGCCTTTCCTACGATCGACGCGGCCCAGAAAGCGGGCGCCGTGACCTTGAACTACGGACTGTTCCTGAACACAATCCTCAACTTCGTGATTGTGGCGTTCGCGATCTTTCTTGTTGTTAAGGCGGCGAATCGCTTCCGCCACAAGGTCGAGGAAGCTCCCACGCCTCCGAGCAACGAAGAGGTCCTGTTGACGGAGATTCGGGATCTGTTGAAGGCGAAAGCCTAGCGGTATCCTCGGAACATGGATCCCGAGGCCCTTTACGACGATGTGGTCGAGAAGTATTCCGACCACATCAACCCTTATCTGGCCAAGCTTCTCGCCTTCGCGGGCTTTGGCGTGGAGACCTTCGGGGAGGGCTGCTACATCTACGACCACGAGGGCCGCAAGTATCTCGACTGCCTGGGAAGCTACGGCTGCTTTAGCCTTGGCCACCGACATCCGAAAGTGATCGAGGCGGTTAAGAAGCAGTTGGACACACTGGCGTTAAGCGGGAAGGCGTTCTTCTCGAAGCCGGCTGCGGATTTGGCGGATAAGCTTGCAGATGTGGCTCCGGCCGGGCTGGAGTATTCGTTCTTCTGCAATTCTGGGACAGAAGCCGTCGAGGCAGCTTTGAAATTTGCGAAGGGCGCTACCGGCCGAGCGAGGCTGGTGAGCACCAAGGGGAGCTTCCACGGCAAGACGCTGGGCGCTCTTTCCGTCACCGGTAAAGACAAGTATCGAAAGCCTTTCGAGCCCTTGATACCGGGCGTGGCGTTCGTCCCCTACGGCGACAGCGCGGCGGCCGTGGCGGAGATCGACGGGGAGACAGCGGCGATGATTGTCGAGCCGATCCAGGGCGAAGGCGGAATTATCATTCCCCCGGACGGTTATTTACGCGATCTTCGCGCGGCTTGCGATCGATCCGGGGCGCTCCTGATCGTCGATGAGGTGCAGACGCTACTAGGCCGGACCGGATACTGGTTCGGGGCGGATCACGATGGCGTCTCCGCGGACTTGATGCCCTTGGCGAAGGCCCTTGGCGGGGGAGTCATTCCGATCGGAGCCCTAATGGGAACGCGCGAGGTTTGGGAGAGAATCTACTCGCTGAACCCCCTCTCGCATACGAGCACATTCGGCGGGAGCCCGGTCGCGTGCGCGGCCGGCATCGCTACCTTGCGGGTCATCGAAGAGGAGGGGCTGGTCGAGCGGTCTCGGGTTTCAGGCGAGAAGCTTAAGGGTGTGCTCAACCAGGCTGGCTCGCACCACAAGGACCTGATCAGCGAGGTTCGTGGGCGGGGACTGATGATCGGCGTCGAGTTCGCGATGGACGAGGTTGGCGAGCTGGTTATCGCTCAACTCCTGAAGCGAGGAATGTGCGCCGCCTACACGTTAAATAATCCGCGAGTCATGCGCTTTGAACCGCCACTGATGATCTCCGATGCGGATATCGAGTTCGCGGGCAATGTTTTTGGCGAAGCGATGGACGAGACGAGCGAACTGCTCTCGGCGCTGGTTTGATGAAGATCGTCGTGCTGGACGGGTACGTGCTAAATCCCGGCGACCTGTCGTGGGATCCGATGAAGGCGCTCGGCGAAGTTCAAGTCCACGACCGGACCTCTCCGGAGAACATTCTGGAGCGGATCGGGCACGCCGAGGTAGTGCTCGTCAACAAAACGCCGGTGGACATGCACACGATTTTTCGAGTGCAGCAAACGCTAAAGTACATCGGGGTGCTGGCCACCGGGACGAACAACGTGGATTTGAATGCGGCTCACGAGTGCGGGATCCCGGTCACAAACGTGCCTGCCTACGGGTCCGATTCGGTCGCCCAACACACGATCGCTTTGCTGCTCGAATTGACGAACGCCGTCGGGCGTCACTCGGCGGCGGCTCGGAACGGGGATTGGGCGGCTAGTCGAGACTGGTGTTTTACACGATCCTCGCTCGTGGAGCTTGCGGGTCTGCGGCTGGGCATCGTTGGATATGGGGGCATTGGAAAGCGGGTCGCCGAGATCGCCCGGGCTCTCGGAATGGAGGTCGTGATCGCCGAATCATTGCGCTCCGACGCTTCCTCGGAGGGGGACAGCGAGCGTATTCCGCTGGACGAGCTTTTCGCGACCTCCGACGTCGTCTCGCTGCATTGCCCGCTCACGGATCAGACGACCGGCCTGGTTAATGCCAAACGTCTCGCCCTCATGAAGCCTTCCGCAATCCTCCTCAACACTGCGCGAGGGGGCCTTGTGGTGGAGAAAGAACTGGGCCAAGCTCTCGAAAGGAGCACGATTGCTGCCGCTGGTCTCGACGTTCTATCGTCGGAGCCCCCGACTAGCGAAAATCCACTCACCCGGGCTCGCAATTGTCTCGTTACTCCTCACCTCGCGTGGGCGACTCTGGCGGCTCGGCGGCGGCTCCTGGAAAGCGCCGCAGAGAACCTGTCGGCCTTCCTGCGGGGCGAACCTCGGAACGTTGTCAACCCGTAAGGCCTCTAAGCGCTAGAGGCGCATCCGCGCCGAAGGAGAGCATCGTGGACAGCGCTAACTCAACCTACTACACCATTTCCGCGGTTTTTGTGGGAGCGATGGTCGTCTTTGGCCTTGGGATCCTGTTCGTGCGGGCGGCTCGCATGGAGCGGAATATCCTCGTCGGTTCCCTCACCCTGTTGACGACGTTGATTGCGGGATTCGTTTTGAAGAGCTATTCCGCATCGAGCAGTCAGTTCACCGCGTCGCAAATGATATCGATGATGATGCTCTGCCTCGTTGGTTTCGGCGTGGGATGGCTATTCGACCGCATTGCCGGGCCGAAGACCTTGGCTTCAAGCGACGAACGGGAAGCAACTCTCGGTTCCGAGCTTGCCGATTAGTGCTCCACGATAAAGGTTCGTGTGACTTTCCACGTCAGGGCTGGTTGGCCGACCCGGTAGGTGGTTTGTTCATGCTCGAGCTTGTTGAAGTCGACGGCTTTCGTCCCCCGAAACTTGACGGACCTTGAATCTCCTGCCCAACGAATGGCGGCTACGTCGACGTACTTGTCGAGCAAAGCGAAGCGCTTGCCGAACACGCAGTAGAGGGATCGCCATACGAAGTCGCCATGTTCGTGCTCGTCGCGAAGGACGAGGGTTGCACGATGGTTAGGCGAGGGATAGGTTCGGAGTGTCTTCCCCGCCGGCAACTTCTCCATGAAGGTCACCTTATGGGACTTGGCCCGGGCTGCGGAAGCGTGGGCGGCGAGGAGGAGAACTGCCAATAAGGGGAGAACGCGGGGGCTCATTTGTCCCTGAAGGATACTTGGCTAGTCCAGGTCGGCGTCGAGAAGACATACTTCTCGGGTGGACGCCGGACGAGTTTCTGAGGAATTCCGAGCGCGCTTCGGTACGTCGCCGGAGGTCGTCGGCATCGCCCCTGGGCGTATCAACCTGATCGGGGAGCACACCGATTACAACGATGGTTTCGTCTTCCCCGCCGCGATAGATCGCGGGCTTTATATCGCTGCTTCGCGATCGAGTGGGAGGAGGAGCCGCTTGATTTCCATTGAACTGGGCGAGGGCGAGTCGTTCGATGCCCGCGTTGTGGAACCCCCGCCGGCAGAAAGCTGGACCAAGTATGCCGCGGGAATGAGTTGGGCCCTACGCCAAACGGGTTCCTTACCGAACATCGATGCGGTAATCGGGAGCGACATTCCGATCGCGAGCGGCATCAGTTCGAGCGCGGCCATCGAAATGGCTTTTGGCGTCGTGTGGGGGGCGTTCGCTCCTCTCCAATTGACGAACAAGGAACTCGCGCTAGCGGGTCAGCGGTGTGAGAACGGGTTCATCGGCCTCCAGAGCGGCATCATGGACCAGATGGCGAGCGCGATGGGCAAGGCCGGACAGGCAATGTTCCTCGACACCCGGACTCTCGAGATCCAATACGCCCCGATCCCTTGCCATCTGGTTATCGCGCTTTGCGATACGAAGCAATCGCGCGAGCTAGCCGCCTCTGCCTATAACGAGCGACGCTCACAGTGCGAGGAGGCGTGTCGTGCCCTGGGGATTTCCAAGTTGCGCGACGCCTCGATGGCTCAGCTAGAGGCTGGGAGGGACTTGATGTCCGAGGTCGTGTTCCGTCGGGCTCGCCACGTCATCACGGAGAATGAACGTTGCCAACGATTCCTCGCAGCTCTCCATGCGGGCGATGAAGCAGCCATCGGAGATTTGATGCGGGAGAGTCACGCGAGCATGCGCGATGATTACGAGGCTACATCCGTCCAGCTTGATGCGATGGCGGATGCGGCAAATGGAGCTTTCGGATGCGTCGGCGCACGTGTAACCGGGGCTGGTTTCGGAGGGGCGTGCGTTGCACTCGTTCACCGCGAAAGCGTGAAAAGCTTCAAGAACCAGACCGAACTCGCCTACAGAACGGCGACCGGAGTGAACGGCGAGGTTCTCGCTTGCGAACCTGCCGAGGGCGCGAGACTTTTGGCCTAGTGGAAATCTGCGCAATTTGATGCTTAGAGTAGTGAACCCTAGTAAATTTTCCGTGTATATACATGTGGGATCGTAGCTACGACAGCGAATAGTCGTCTAATGAAAAAAGGGAGGCAACTCCCCCGCCTCGATCCGACAACAAATATTTTAGGCCGTCCGGCCATTTGAGAGGACATTGCGGTCAGCCATCCGCTCCCACCTTGAGGGGCAGAGACGTGGCCGAACAAATAAATTATACGGAGGAGCCCATCGCATCTCATTTTTTCGGGGGCCTATGGAAAAAGACATGCAGGCGGTAAGAACAAAGTGAGGGGTGGGTACATGCCAATGCCAACAACGTCGAGACCAGATGCGGCGCAGCGCGCGGTCCGACTGACCAAGAGAGAAATCGAGGTTTTGAGTTTAATCGCTCAAGGCCACAGCAGCAAAGAAGCAGCGGATACGCTGTATGTCTCGAAGCGAACGGTCGATTTCCACTTGGCGAACATTTACGACAAGCTACAGGTTAACAATAGGGTTCAGGCTTTCCGCGCGGCGACGCGCCTCGGCCTCATCCCCTTCGAGCCGTCCTTTGGACACGCTCGCGGCGAATCCTAAGCAAAGCTGCAAACGGATATCTCCTTTAGGGCCCTGGCGTCTTCGGACGGCAGGGCCCTTTTTTCTTGCCTGTCGTGGGTCCCCTAGCTTGACATTGTGGACACTATGGGTTAAGAACCATTTCCATGAGGGCTGTCATAATCTGGTTTGTGGCGACCTATCGAGAGCTTCAAGGCAGTGAGGTGCGGGCATGGCGACCAGCCGGCGCGACCCATTTGCGCCTGGAACTCCGCAACGATCGCGTCATCCTTTCGGGGCGCATCCGTCGACTGTTCCCACTGAGCCGGGCGAACAGCCATCTGTCGATCCAAGATCGCGAAGGAAACGAGGCCGGAATCTTGGCTTCGTTCGAAGGGATGGATTCGGAATCGAAGGCTCTCATCGAAGACGACTTGGATCGGCGGTATTTCACCCCGATTCTTCAGCGGCTTGCCGAAGTCGAGGCCCAGAAAGGGATGTGGCGGTTCGTCGGCGAGACTCAGCGCGGTCCGGTGGAGTTTTGGGTTCGGAATTGGCGCGACTCCTCCCATGAGCTTTCAGCCAATCGCTGGCACATCTTGAGCGTCGAAGGGCAGCGTTACGAGATTGAGGATTTGGAGGCGCTCGATGACAAGAGCCAAAAGCTTCTGGAACAACTTCTCTAAGTCGGCTCTCGATCTCCTGTTCCCGAGCCGCTGTTGCCTGTGCGGAGACTGGTGGGACAAGTCGATCTGCGACACCTGCTTCGGGGAATTTCAGCGACCCGACAAACCCGTAGAGACTTATCGAGATGGTGGCGCGCTCGATTTTCGCGCAGCGATATTCCGCTACGAAGGGAGAGCCGCGCAAGCCGTCCGGCGGCTGAAATACTCGCGCATCACTCCGCTTGTCCCGGTTTTCTCAGCAGAGATCGAACGCGCAGCCAGGGAGTTGGGTCTCCTCGATGCCGACCTCTTCGTTCCCGTTCCGATTCACTGGTCTCGGCGGGCGGCAAGGGGCTTCAATCAATCCGAATTACTCTGCCAAGGGCTTCCCACCGAGCGGGTTATGCCGAAAGCCGTCTTGCTGCGAACTCGGGCCACCCGGCCCCAGGTTGGCTTATCCCGCGAGCAGCGGCTGAACAATCTCACGGGAGCCTTCGCCGCCTCGTCCGCGGTAAGCGGAAAGCGCATCCTCCTGGTGGATGACGTAGTAACAACACTCGGAACCGCGCGAGAGTGCGCGAAGGCGCTGAAGGCATCCGGCGCCGAAGAAGTAGGCGTTCTCGCCTTTGCCGGCGAGATCGATTAGCCTGCGAGACGTAGGTGGCTTGAAGACTCGGCGAGGGCATCGGCCAGCTTGCGCATCGCTTCGACACTCACGTCCGTGTCCTCGAGCGAACTGCTCAGGCATCGGTTGAAGAGTTCGGCAATCTCTTCTGGGGTCAGTCGAAGGCTCATGATCGGTCGCACTACGATCTATTGTTGGAAAATGGCCGTACCCTGCTGAGGCTTCGCGGGTCAAACCTAGTAGAAGAGAGAGGACGGCCCGGAATCCCTCAGTTCAGGATGAGCATTTGAGGTCCCGGTGCCACCATAGAAGTAGAGCTAAACTGTAAGGAAGCCATGGGAAGGCTGAAGTGGGGATGGATTGGGTGCTGCGTTTTAGGCTCGCTGCCAATGGCGGCGTACGCCCAGGTGCCTTTGACCTTGAACCCGACGGCCCCTTCTGCTCCTGCATCTGATGTCGTCGGCGTCGGCGCAGTCGATATGATTCAGCTCCACAGCATCTCCCTTTCGGTTCCGCTTCGCTACGGCAACGTCGTCGAAGGCAGCGAACTCGTATTCTTGAATGGCCGGCAGTTGCGGCGTGGCGACGACTATTCGATCGACTGTGCGTCCGGCATGATCTCGCTTCTGGTTCCTCAGCGAGCCGGCGATTCCGTTCGCGTTCAATATCGCTACGACAAGACCAAGTCATCGACCGGCACTTCGGGCGGCATCCCTTCCCTTCGCTTCGACCTGCTGGGAAATGGCGGGCTTGGCATGATC
>JBBSFL010000138.1:0-8248 GCA_038238735.1 Fimbriimonadales bacterium
GTAGAGGGATATCTCCACTTCCCAAGGGAAGGGAGCCATCGAGACTACATCCGGTGCGTGATCGTGCCGCCCATCTGGGCCATGCGGAGGTGCATCCGCACGACGGGAAGCATCTTGACGGCAAAGTCCCGAACTTGGGCGTCGTGGCCGTTGCGGATTTCCTGCTCTAGCTTCGTAGCGGTTTCTTTATGGGCGGCGATCTGGAGAGTCTTATAGGCGGCGTCGAATCGCGGGCCGCGATATCGAGCGAGCATGCCTACTTTCCGCTCCACCATCGCAGGGGCTGTGTCGGGAAGCATCACTTTCTTCCGGTGGGCAAGCTGCATCAGCTCAGCGAGGGCCGCCTTGTGGTCGGTAATCATGTCGTGCGCGAAGTGCTTCGCCCAACCGCCGGTCGATCGGCCCAAAGCCAGCTCGCTGCTCGAAATCTCCAGCCAGTTTGCGCCAGCTGCATCCTTCAGGAACTGCCGGTCCTGGCGGCTGATGCCGGACATGGGGCGGATCTTGTTCATGTTGTCGACCCGTCCGCCAGAGCTGAATTGGGGCTTGCCATGCTGCGCGAGCGCGCTGGTCGCCATTCCGAGAGTCAATAGAATTCCAAGTGTCTTCATAGTGATCTTCCTGGCAAGAGTGCCGTCGCTCTTTCGGCTTCTCCCAATGCCGCGTTGTTCCAAGAGGAAGCTCGAACGAAGCCAGAAAGAGGCGAACCAATTGCCACCTCCCGCTCGTATAACTCCTTGACTCTTAACTAAAGGAGGTGGTGTTAACGAATGATTAGCGAACGTAAACACCAGGGAGGTTGTGGGTTTTAGCGAACTCGCAACTATTCAGTCTGGCTAGTTCGTCATGAACTCACCCTCCCTGGAACCATAAGAAAATAGCCCACGCCTCGCGGGGGCTTTTTCATTTGTCAGTCTTCTTGTCAAATGTCTCCAACTGCGTTATTCTGGTCCCATGCGTAAACTCATGATCGGATCGCTTGCCTGCATCTCTGGTTTGGCCCTCGCGTGGGACGCCCCAGGGCACGAGGTGGTCGCCCAAATCGCCTTCGACCATTGTCTTCCAGCAACCCAGACGAAAATTATTGCTCTGCTATCTCACGCCAAGTGGACAACAGAGAACGAGCACGGCACGCAGATCGTTCGGGATTACACGAATCCTGCGACGGCGGCACGGTTTGCGGACGACATCGTCGACGCCATCTGGGGCAAGAATCCATTCAGCGAAGGGAAGCAGCGCTACAAGGAGTGGCACTACCTGAACCACGAGTTGTCGGGCGCGATCGAGCACCCCACCGGTCCAGGCGATGTCGTGCAGGCGATTAACCAAGCGATGTGGCGCATCGAGGGAGACTCGCGCGCCAAGGTTTACAAGAAGGGCAAGCTCGAAGCTCTACTCTTTCTCATCCACTTCGTGGGCGACGCCCACCAGCCCCTTCACTGCGCTGACAGTCACGACACGGGCGGCCATTTCAACATCTTCTTGCCTGGGCCCGGCAACCACAAAATGATGGCGCACAAGTGGTGGGATGGCGAGGCCAAGCGTGTCAAGCACTTAACTGCGTCTCTCGCGACGGTTATCGGCCCAAGCTTGAATGCCGCGCTCGCGACCATCAAGGGATGCGCCGACGACTTCTACGCGGCTTATCGCGGAGGCTTTACTTCCACTCAGATCAACGATTTGAAGCCGCAAGATTGGGCAAGTGACTCGTTTACTTACGCGAAAAACTCCATCTATTCGGTCGGAAACCACCCAACGCAAGCTCAACTCGATACTTGGAGAGAAGCCGCGTTCAAAGACATGACCCTGGCGGGACTTCGCTTGGGGAAGATGTTCGACAAACTCGCGTCGCATCTTTGAGTCCACAATTGGGCAGATGAGCTTGCGCTGCCTGATCGTAATCCCCGCCCGGATGGCGAGCACCCGCTTTCCGGGAAAACCCCTTTGCGACCTGATGGGCAAGCCGATGATCCAATGGGTCGTCGAAGCGGCGCAAGCGGCGGCAGTCGCGGACCGGGTCGTAGTCGCGACGCCCGACGTCGAGATCGTCGATGTATGCGCTTCCTTCGGTGTGGAGGGAGTCCTTACCGACTTCGGACACCCAAGCGGAACCGATCGGGTGGTGGAGGTGGCGCGATCGATCGAAGCAGATTTGTACGTGAACGTACAGGGCGACGAGCCATTGATCAGTCCGGAGAGCATCCGAGCTCTGGCGGCGCAGATGCTTGCCGATCTTGGCGCGCAGGTTGGAACACTCTACGACCTCTGTCCGGAGCCGGAGTTCGACAATCCGGCGGTGGTGAAGGTTGTGAAGTCCGAGAGTGACGCCGCCCTGTACTTCAGCCGATTCGCGATTCCGTTTCCCCGGAATCCGCGAACTGTCGTGTATAAGCACATCGGGCTCTACGCTTATCGCAGACCCGCGTTGGAGGCGTTTGCCTCCCACGGGCCGGCGATGCTCGAGTCGGCCGAGAGCCTGGAACAGCTTCGATTCTTAGAGATGGACATTCCGATTCGGTTGTTTCGGGGAGCCGGCTCCGAGCTGGCGGTGGACACGCCGGAGCAGGCGGAGGAGGTCCGGCGCATTCTAAGTCAGAGGGCCGGCTTATAGTTCTTATAAATCTTATAGGTCTTATATGACTTATCCTCTTGGCTAGGGCAGGCCTTCACTCTAGCCGCTAAGCCGTACGTTATACTGAACCTGTACGCACCGCCCAGCAGCGTCGCTCGGGAAGGTCCGGCGTCGCGGCGCTCCTTTTTATGGTGATCATGGCGGCTTATGACATCCCTGCCGACTGGGAGGATCCTGAAGGACTTCACGATCTAGTCGCCGCCGTGCGCGAGCAGCGGCCCGACGCCAATATCGCCAAAATCCGCTACGCCTACATCCTGGCCGAAGAGGCCCACGCGGGCCAAACCCGATCTTCGGGCGAGCCTTACATCCTGCATCCGCTAGCTGTCGCCAAATCGCTGGTGAACCTGCACATGGACGACGACACGATCGTCGCGGCGCTGCTTCACGACGTGATCGAAGACACGCCCGCGATCTCGCCGGAAACGATGGGCAAGATCTTCGGCGAGGATGTCCGGCTCCTCGTTGATGGAGTGACGAAGCTCAAGTTCAACTCTGTCGCCGATCTAAGCACTCGCCAACGAGCTGCCGCGGAGACCGCGCGCGCCGCTGAGAGCCTCCGCAAAATGCTCCTCGCGATGGCCAAAGACTTCCGAGTCATGGTCATCAAGCTGGCCGATCGGCTGCACAACATGCAGACCCTCGACGCCCTTCCTCCCGAGAAGCGGACGCGGATCGCGAATGAGACGCTCGATATCTACGCGCCCTTGGCGGCCCGGCTAGGCATCTGGCAGATCAAGTGGCAGCTCGAAGACCTTTCATTCAAGCACCTTCATCCGCAGGAGTTCGAGTTCGTCAGCGAGTTGGTCGGCAAGTCTCGCAAAGAGCGTGAGAGCCAACTCTCCGAGGCGATCCAGACGCTGAAGGAGAAGTTCGAAAAGCGCGGTATCAAGCTCGCCGAGATGCAGGGGCGGCCCAAGCACCTCTATTCAATCTTCACCAAGATGGTCAAGCAGGGTCTCAAATTCGAGGAGATCTATGATCTGCTCGCCTTGCGTGTGATCGTTCAGGACGACAGCGATTGCTACCTCGCCCTCGGCATCGTGCACGACACTTGGGTGCCCATTCCGAGCTTGTTTTACGACTACATCGCTCGCCCGAAGCCGAACGGATACCAGTCCCTGCACACCAAGGTCGTGGGGCCGAGCGGCGGTCCGCTCGAGGTCCAAATCCGAACCGTGGCGATGCACCAAATCGCCGAGTTCGGCGTGGCAGCGCACTGGACTTATAAAGAGGGCAAGGCGTCGCTCGATGAGACTTCGAGGCTGAAGCAGCTTCGCGAGCAGCTTTTCGACTGGTCGACCGACGCCCGGACTAGCTCCGACTTCCTGCGCTCGCTCTCGACCGATCTCTTTAGCGAACAGGTTTTTGTATTCACTCCTAAAGGCGATGTGATCGACCTGCCCAAGGAATCGACCGCGGTCGATTTCGCGTTTCGGGTCCACACCCGGCTGGGGATGACGCTCGTCGGTACCAAGGTAAACGGCTCGCTCGTGCCGCTTTCCACCCAACTTAAGAACGGCGATGTGGTCGAGCTGATCACCCGCTCGAACGCGCAACCAAGCCTGGACTGGCTTGAATTCGTGAAGTCGTCGCACACGCGTAACAAGCTCAAGAGCCACTTCCGAAAGCTCAGCAAGGCAGAGGACGCGGCCCGAGGGCGCGACTTGCTGGAAAAAGAGCTTCGTTCTCTGGGATTGGACGCGAAGAGCTTCCTCGGCGAGGACAAACTCAATCTGCTCGCAAAGACGATCCCCGGCTGCGAGAACGCCCAGGACATTCTCTCGCGCGTCGCTCTCGGCTTGACGAGCGTGCAGACAATCATCACGAAGCTGCGCGGGACGGTGACCGAGCTGCCTTCCGCGGACCGCATCGAAGTTACACGGACGAAAGAGGGCCGGCTGGCGCTGAGCACGGCGGGCATTGACAGCGTGATGATCTCACGGGCCAAATGCTGCAGCCCGATTCCGGGCGATGAAGTCGTCGGCTACGTGACCCGCGGGCGCGGGATCATGATCCATCGGAGGGTTTGTCCGAACGCGATGAACCTCGCTGTGAACGAGGGCGACCGGTTGCTGAAATACGACTGGCCGCCGGACGGAAACCACTATGCGGTGGCGCTGAGAATCATCTCCGTGAACCGCCAGGGTCTCCTAATGGACATCTCGACGATTTTTGGCGAGTCGAAGACGAACGTTTCGGCAGCCAAGATCCGAACGCTGCCGAACCAAACGGCGGAGATCGATGTGACGATCGACGTTACGGACACGGCTCATCTCCAGCAGGTGATGAACAAGATTTCGAACTTCAGCGACGTCATTTCGATCCTTCGCATGTTCGGCCGTACGGCGGGGAAGTGATGTCGATCGACCCCGCCCTTTTTGAGGAAAACGAGCGGACGACCTCGGCTTCCGACGAACGCAAGTTCGTTAAAGTCGGGTCTCTGGAATGCGAGGCGGGCGGGCGCTTGTCCGAGGTGACGGTCGCCTATGAGACCTGGGGCGAGTTGAATGCGGCGAAGGACAACGCCATCCTCATTTGCCACGCCTTGAGTGGCGACAGCCACGCAATTGGTTGGTGGGACCGGTTGATCGGGCCCGGTAAGGCGATCGATACGGACACGTACTTCGTCATCGGCACGAACGCGCTGGGTGGTTGCAAGGGGACAACCGGTCCAGCTTCTCTGGGTCCAGACGGAAAACCATACGCGACCCGTTTTCCACACGTCACAGTTCGAGACATGGTTGATGTGCAGTCCCGTCTACTGGACCATCTCGGGATTCGGAGTTTGCTCGCGGTTGCCGGTGGCAGCATGGGCGGGATGCAGGCCCTGGAGTGGACCGTACGCCGCCCGGACCGGGTGCGCAAAGCCTTCCTGACGGGCACTTGTGCGGCCCATTCCGCGATGCAGATCGGCTTCAACGAGGCCGCCCGCCAGGCCGTGATGCGCGACCCACGCTGGCTGGGCGGGAACTATTCCCTGGCCGATCCCCCGAGAGATGGGCTTTCGGTGGCGAGGATGATTGGACACCTTTCTTTTGTCAGTGATGAGGCGTTCGCCTTGAAATTTGGGCGGAAACTGCAAGGCTTCGAGGAGCTCCCGCATCACCTCGACGTGGAGTTTCAGGTCGAGAGTTACCTGAACTACCAGGGTGACAAATTCACAAAGCGGTTCGATGCGAACTCGCTGCTGTATCTCACCAAGGCGATCGACCGGTACGACTGCCAAAGTCTCGTTCATTCAGAGAGCGAGTACCTGATCGTCAGCTTCACATCGGACTGGATATATCCAACACGGCAGTCGGTGGAGCTCTCGCGCTTGGCGCAGGAAGCTGGCCGACCCGTACGGCATGTCGAGATCGACTCGCCCCTTGGGCACGATGCCTTTTTGCTCGAATCTGAGCGGCAGGGCACCCTCGTTCGAGAGTTTTTGGGATAGTTGAATCGCCCCGTCACAAGTCGCGACGCTTTCGACAATAGGTCAATAGCGATCCTTTGGAGCTATCTATGTCGATCAAATCAATTCTCATCTTCAGCGCGCTTTCGGTGGCAGCTTTTTCCCAAGCAGGCGACTTCGCCAAATACGGCAATGTGACAGGCAACCCAGCCGGGGATGCCTATCGCCTCACGAGCGACAGCAACTATCCTCAATGGGCGGGAATCTACTACGTCCCGATGCGGGCACGACGTTTAACGATATCACGAGTTCGAGTGCGGACTTCAATTTCCTCCAGGGTCAGTTCGGCGCCGGCTCGCCGCGGTTTTCGATCGGCCTGACCAGTGGAGCGACTTCAGGCGAGATCCATGTCTACTGGGGCACGGGACCCGCCTTTACCGACACGCCTGCGGCAGGTTGGCAAAACACGGGGAATCTGTTGGCTTCACCGGACAACCGATTTGACACCACACAGTTCAGCGGCGGTGCGTTCTATGACAGTGGCGCGCACTCCTACTCCACCTACGGTACCTACAGCGTCGACTACGTGTCGCTCGACCTCGATGCGGGCTGGGCCGTGCCGGGCGGCGTCCAGCAGATGGATGTCCGCAACTTCACCGTAAATGCGGCGGTGATGCCAGTTCCAGAGCCGGCCACAATGTCCGCAGTGGGAATCGTAGTGCTCGGCTTCTTTCACCGGAAGCGTGCGAAGGCGGCCTAGTCTGGGTTCGGCGGTAAGCGGTGAGTCCGTGCCCCCCAAGGGGGCGTCGCCCGTAAAAGGCCGTTGAATGGCGTGGGGGTCTTGTTACTCTATTCGACCCTGTTGCCTTCGACAGGAATCGGATTTGCCTTTAGCATGCGCGCCAGAAGAACGAGATTATTTCCGAGATAAGACACCAATTCCTTTACGTAAGGGTCGCTTTGGGCTACGTCGACGAAGTCGTCGCGTCCGCCTGCCGGTCCCACCCAATAGGCCTCGGCGTTGGGCGGGATCGTGGCCCCGATCTGCATGAGGTTGTAGAGGATGCTCGCGCCGACATGCTGGGCTCCGTCTTCGTTGCCGAGCACGCAGACTCCGGCGACCTTGTTGTAGAGCGGTAGCTGACCCTGCTCATTCGTCTCGCTCAGCATTGCGTCGAAACGCTCGAGAACCATCTGACAGACCGAGCCACGCTCGCCGAGCCAGATAGGGGTGCCTATGACGATGATGTCCGAGTCGAGAATCTGCTTGTGAATCGCGGGCCAGCCGTCTCCCTCACCCATATCGGTTTCTGTGCCGAACTTAATCTTCGCGTCGACCGCGTGGATCGTGGTGCACTCCACGCCACGGCGCTCAAGCACTTCGATGACTTTGGCCAGCATTGCTTGGGTGCTTGACTTTTCGCTGTCCGGTTTGAGGGTGCAGTTGAAGAGGATCGCGCGCAGTTTCGGCATGGATTCTTCGACTTCGTCTTATTCGATTTGGATGCAGTTTCTAGTTATTCGCGTGGTCAGCTTGCTCAGTTGCGCCTATTCGTGCAAGCTCTTGCCCGCATTTCGGTTTGCGAGGGTGAAAGCGCGCCAGTCGGACCATTGTTCTTCGTGCAGCTTGGCCCGGGACGTAAGGAGTACGGTTCGCGTTTCTTCCGGAAGGTGTTTGGCGGCAGCGAGGAGGTCGGGGGTTGCGTGTTCACTGAGCGAGGCGAGGTAAGAGACGTCGGCGTTCGCGATTCGCGACGGTTGGATATCGATGGGCGGCGACGAGCGCGTCCGGGGGAGGCGATGTTCAGACCGAAATAGTCGGCGCCAAACGCCAGCGGAGCGCCCCACGCGAACTTCTGGGTGTTGCCCCGGAGAGTCGTCGCGGCGAACCAGATCAGGAGCAGGACGACCCAAATCATGGCGGCGGCGACGTAGATACGGAGGCGACTCAGTCCATACAGATCGACATAAAGGCCTTTCGATGGGCGGCGCTGGCGGCGACGATGGCAAGCAGGCCCACGAGAACGAAGCCTAGAAGTCGGAGGCCCCTTCCTGACTCGTGGCGGAGCATTCCGAAAAGGCATACGAGGTTGGGGATGGCGAGCATGCCTCGGGCGACGGCGCGGCCGGTCGCCTCCCGCGCAGAGTTCTTTCTTCGTACTGCGAGCGCGTCCGTACCGAGCAGACAGAACCCCAGCTTGCCCAGCGGCCGATTTCGA